>CALGPR010000271.1 GCA_937960425.1 uncultured Lentisphaeria bacterium | reverse complement strand
TCTTGCTGATCAAAGCACGGACTTCTGCCTTCTTGCGATCCAAGTAGGCGCTGCGGCGACGGCGTTTCAAGACTTTCTTGAGCTGTTGACCCATGATAGATACTCCTGATCTCTAAATTTTAGATTAAAATCATTCCAAGTTACAAAGTCATAAATTTACTCTTAATGAGAATAATTGCAACCAGCAAAACTATTTTTCCGAAGTTTTTTATATGCTGCCGTGTTTGCAGATGAAAAAACACTGAGAAAAATTTATTAAAGCGTTGACGAAATTGGTTTTTGGCGTTAGATTATCATGATAATAAAGTTGATAGGTGCCGCAGAAGAGTGGCAGCAAACGGTTTTCCCGGCCGGGAGACTCTTTCGCGTTCGGCGGATGGAGCCGGACGCATTTTGTTTTCCGGAAAAGCGGTTCGGGGAATGGAAAAGGATAGAAAAACATGGCTAAATTCGCACCACCGCCCGGAACGGCGGACATTTTTCCGGAAGAGTCCCGGACGTGGCGTCGCCTGGAAAAGGCTGCTGAAACGATTTTTTCCCGCTACGGTTACGGTGAATTGCGTACCCCGATTTTTGAATATACTGAAGTCTTCCAACGCGGTCTCGGCAATGAAACGGAAGTTGTCCGTAAAGAAATGTATACTTTTGAGGACCGGGGAGGGCGCAGTTTGACGTTGCGTCCGGAAGGGACTGCTGGAGTCATGCGTGCGCTTTTAAATACCGATGTCCTTAATGGCCTTGAACAGCGCGTTTATTATCACGGTCCGATGTTTCGTGGAGAACGGCCGGCCGCTGGCCGCCGCCGCCAATTTCATCAGGTTGGTGCTGAAAATGTCGGGCGTATTGCTCCAGAACTGGACGCTGAGTGCATTGCCATGCTGATGGACTTGCTCACGGAAGTCGGTATTACCGGGGCGGAGCTGCATATCAATACCCGTGGCATTCAAAGTGACCGCGGCCCGGCCGGCGACGCATTGCGCAACTATTTCGCGCAGCATATTGACACCATGTGTGAAGACTGTAAACAGCGCCTTGCCAACAATGTCTGGCGTATTCTTGACTGCAAACAGGATGCTTGCCGTAAAATTGTCGCTGAAGCACCCGATTACGTCGGATATTTCAGCGAAGAATCCAGGGCGTACTTTGACCGGGTCTGCCGGATCCTCGACGAACTTGGTATCTCCTATGTCGTTGACCCATTGCTGGTACGCGGACTTGATTACTATGTTCATACTGTCTTTGAAGTGACTCATTCCGGGCTTGGCGCCCAGACTGCAATTGCCGGCGGTGGGCGATATGAACTTTTTTTGCCGGAGCAGTCCCGGCCTGTTATCGGGGTTGGGTTTGCCGCAGGGATGGAGCGGCTGATGATGGTTCGCGAAGCGTTGGGAATTACGGAAGAGACTCTTCCTGGCGACAGACCGATTTATCTTGCTGGTTTGGGGGAGGCTGCCCGCTTGGCGAACATGAAGCTTGCTGCGGAGTTACGCCGGTTGGACTTTCAAGTGATTGTTGAAGTGGAAGAGAAGTCCCTGAAAGCTCAGTTGCGTACCGCCAACCGTCTTAGTGCCGTCGCTGCTATTATTCGCGGAGATACGGAACTGGAGAAGAGAACGGCATTATGCCGCAATCTGCTGACCAGTGAACAGGCAGAAGTCGCTCTTACGGATATTCCCGGCATTGTTGGAAAGATTTTTACCGAAAGATAACATAGCAATAATTTGGAGAACCCAAAGTGATTACCAAGAAAAATTTGATTTTCATTGGAGCTCCCGGTGCCGGCAAGGGCACTTTTTCGGGACTGTTGACCAAAGAGTATCCCCTTGCACATATTTCTACAGGTGATATTCTTCGTGGCGAAATTGCCCGTGATACTGAGTTGGGACGTGCCGCAGCTGCTTTGATGAAGGAAGGGAAACTTGTTCCGGATGAAGTTGTTGCAGATATGGTTCGTAACCGTCTTGCGGAAAAAGATTGTGATAATGGTTTCATTCTTGACGGTTTTCCCCGTACAATTCGCCAGGCGGAATTGCTTGAAGAAGCTTTGAAGTCTTTGGGCCGCAGCCTCGATGCCGTTGTCTATTTTCAAGTTGCGGATGATATCATTCTTCAGCGTTTGACTGCTCGTATTTCTTGCCGTAAGTGTGGCGAGATTTACAATAAGCTCTTTTTGCCACCTAAGCAGGAAGGTATCTGTGATAAATGCGGCGGTGAACTCTTCCAGCGTCCAGATGATTCTCTGGAAACTGCCAAAAATCGTTTGTCTGTCTTTTACGCCAGTACTCAGCCTTTGATTGATTATTATGCTGCCAAAGGGTTAATTCTGAACATTACCGAACTCGAGATGAGTGCGGCGCTTGCCCAGCTCAAAGCGGGATTGGCTTGATTATGTCACAACGTCTGAATTGCGTGATTCATACTCCGGAAGAGATAGTCCGTATTCGGCGTGCAGCGGAATTGACCGCACAGGTGCGCGATGAATTGCCAAAATTGGCTGCTCCGGGGATGTCTACGCTGGAACTGGATCAGATTGCCGGTGCGTTGATTGCCCGTACTGGCGGCCGCAGTGCTTTTCTCGGTTACTGCGGCTATCCCGGCAATGTTTGTATTTCTTTGAATGAGGAAGTGGTTCATGGGATCGGCCGCGCAGACCGGATCATGACTGCTGATGATATTGTTTCAGTCGATATTGGCGTGGAAATCGACGGAGCCTGTGGCGATACTGCTGTGACTTTTGCTCTTCGTCCTCCGGAAGAAGTTCCTGCCAAGGTA
>CALGPR010000270.1 GCA_937960425.1 uncultured Lentisphaeria bacterium | reverse complement strand
CCCCATAAACATCGACGCGGGATAACAGTTATGCCAGAGAAAACCTGCACACGCACCAACCACAGCTCCGGAAAAAACAACAGCTTCACTGACGCCGGGAATGTTCGGAATGCTCAGATAGGACGCAAAGACCTGATGCCCGCATAAATATGCCAGAGCACCATAAGTAAAAATGCAAATAATACAACTACCTGTCGCCAATCCATCTTTGCCATCTGTCAAATTCACGGCATTAGACGCTCCAATAATGACAATTCCAGCAAAAATCCCGGAAATCCACGCATTACTGAAAATCGGAATTTTACGGAAAGGAACAAAAAAGTTTCTCAAATGTTCCGCCAACTCAGGCTGATTGAAAAGAAATGACAAAATCGCAATGGAAATCAGAATCTGCCCTGCCATCTTTACTCGACTGGAAATCCCCTTGGGATTGGAAGTAATTTTCACATAGTCGTCAAGGAATCCCAATCCCCCCAGCATCACGGTTTGGGAAATCAACGCAATCGTAACCGCATTGTCAAGCCGTGACCACAAGAGAGAAGTCAACACAATTCCGGCAATGATGAGAATCCCTCCCATGCTGGGGGTAGAATTTTTTTTGCTGTTGATAAACTCTTCCGGCATGATCCCCTTATAGCGATCCACAGCCATAGCCCGGTAAGATTTCAAGATCCGAACCATCAACGGACCGAAAAATACCACAATTAACATCGCCGTCGCTGCCGCACAAATGGTTCTAAATGAAACATACCCGAACAAACGCCACGGCAGTGCTCCGATTTCCAACCCCTTCAGTAAATAGAACATTCCCGACTTCCCTAACTTGTGCTGAAAACTTAGTTTTTAAACGCAAAAATAAAAATAACTGCTCCGATCAGGCATACGCCGGCACAGACGTGATTCCAACGAATCCCTTCGTGCATATACAAAACTGCAAAGGGGACAAACACACTCAACGAAATCACTTCTTGGAGAATTTTCAGCTGTGGCAGAGTCATTACCCCCGGCTGGTGGCCGATGCGATTGGCAGGGACCTGCAACATATATTCAAAAAATGCAATACTCCAGCTGACCAATGCGGCGATGTACCACGGCTTGGTCTGAAGATTCCGCAAGTGGCCATACCACGCATAAGTCATAAAAATATTGGATAAAATCAGAAGTCCGACCGTTTTGGAGATCGGGCTCGTCCACAAAGTTTGAATAAAGTGCAACATAAAACGTCACCACAATAAATTAAAATGATTCCCGGTTTTTTGCCCATTCCCGAATCCGCCGCTCTTCTTCCGGCCAGTGAATGGAAAGGACTGTTTCCGCATATTTTTTGAAGAAAAGTTTAAAGCCTTCAGTAAAGATAAATAAATTCGTCATACGTTCCGCAAAACGGCTCTCCTGATCCATTTCTTCTCCTTCCGGCAACGAGAATGAACCAAATGCAAACCGGTCGGCATCAAACATTCCGCTCCAGATTTCTTCTCCGCGCGTAATTGTCAGTTTAGCTTTTTTTAACTTTTTCCCTACAGAAAGTGCAGCCTTTGCTTCCGCACTTTGCAATGGGGAATCTCCTTTTTTTACAGTTGTTTCCGCAGAACCACTGGTTTCAGAAAGAAAACTGAAGGTAAGCGGCCCTTCCAACATCAACTCAAATTCCCCAAACTGTTCGTGAGTAACTTTGCCGTGATCTTCGCTGTAATACCAGAGCCAAGTCAAAAAATCGCGGCCTGGAGACGGTTCCCGGTCAACTTTATCACAAAAACTCAACATCGGAAACGAACTCTGCGTCACCTGAAACATTGTTTCCAACATGCGTCCAGGAGTAAGTTGGATCGGCTCAACATTCGTTGTTTTATAAAAAAAACCGATAAAATCATCTATCTGCGTTGCAGAGGACGAACCAAGATACATCATTCGGGATGCAGGGTCGATTACCATCGGAATGCCGCTGATCGCAGGAGGCATCTTCATAATATGCTTCTCCCGCGCCTCTTCCTTGATCTGCTTTTTCACTTTGCTGGGAACGAACTGAGCATTGGGATTCGCCTGAAGCCAGATCAATTCCTCCCGTTTGCAGATTGCATTGAGCAAAGTTCCCGGCATTTTCCGCTCTGCTTTGCGAAGATTCAAGTAGATTGCCCCGCCTTTCATGGCCGTTTTTTCATCAATGTTATTTTCCAAAAGGTGGCGGCCACTCACCCAACCGACTTGCGGTTCATCCTGTACACTGTCCAGCAACCCGGCTCGATTGTTCTGAAACTCCTCGATAAAATCGTCATCCAGATCGCAGGGAAGTTCAAAAAAACTGACGGTAAATGTTCCGTGTTCAAAAGGCATAATTCCTGTCCTTGTGCATAAAGGCCAAATACGGCCGGAGTTTGAAGTTTTACGAATACGGGCAATAATGTAATTGTCTTCGCCCAAAAATCAACGTTTCGGCCGCTCTTTCCGATGACAATTTCCCGAACAGGAACAGCCCCCCGGGCAACCACCCTTCCGAAACGTGGCAACCAATCGGGTAATCAGGAAAAAGATCGCAACTAAAACCAGTCCGGCAATAATCCACTTTTGACTCAT
>CALGPR010000269.1 GCA_937960425.1 uncultured Lentisphaeria bacterium | reverse complement strand
ATGTTGGATGTTCCAAGTTTTCCCGGCGGAATCGTCAGCTGATGGAAGGGAAGCTGATGTTGGCGAGCTGTTTTCTGAACCAGCTGTGCGGCCATTTCCGACTCTTTGCCGCGCAGCCCATGCTCGACGTGGGCAACAACGAGTTGAAAAGCAGTTTTTTGTTTAAAGCGCAACAGCAATTCAAGCAGGCACATGCTGTCAAGCCCTCCGGAACAACCGAGAATCATGGTCATACCGCGAAATGGGGCAAGATGTTCCGAAAAGGTTTGAAAATCCATAAAAAAACTTCCTTCCAATTTGATTTGTACATGCGGCGCGTATAATATAAATGGCTTGAGAAAAAAAGTAAACCACGCAACAGGAGTTTTCATAATGGCATACATCGTGGCAGCGACGGCCAACCGCCACAAGGTTGAAGAATACAGGAAATTAATTGGCGAAGAACGTCATGTGGAGATTCAGTCCCTTGCCGATTATCCGGAAATGCCCGAGATTGTTGAAAATGGGAAAACATTTGCAGAAAATGCTTCCATCAAAGCACTTGCTGCATGTAAGTATTGTGATGTCCCCGCTTTTGCTGACGATTCCGGATTAGAAATCTTTGCTTTGGATATGGCGCCGGGGATTTATTCTGCGCGGTATGCCGACACGGATGAGGCACGAATTAACAGAGTTCTGAAGGAAATGGAAGGCAAAGAAGATCGTCGTGCCCAGTTTGTCTGCGTAATCGCAATTGCTGTTAATGGGGAAGTTATTGAAACGTTTACCGGTGTTTTGCCTGGCCGGATCGCCGAAGCACCGCGTGGAACTAATGGTTTTGGATATGACCCCATTTTTATTCCTGAGGGATATGATGTTACTTTTGCTGAAATGTCGCCGGAGGAGAAAAATAAAATCAGCCACCGCGCACGCGCTTATGCAAAAGCAATGGAATTTGTGGAAGATGAAATGTCCATTCTGGATGATGAATTTTAACCGCAGGACAGGGACGTACCATGGCAGCGGACTTTGTGCATTTGCATCTGCATACCCATTACAGTTTGCTTGACGGCGCCTGTACCGTAAAAGGGCTTCTGGCGATGGCTCAGGAGTACGGTATGGGAGCTGTGGCGATGACCGACCACGGTTACATGGGGGGAACGCAGGATTTTTATCAGACATTTTCCAAGAGTGAGGTCAAACCGATTATTGGATGCGAAGCATATGTGTCGCCGACTACTCGCTTTGATCGTGATCCAAATAATCCGCACATCCGCGGATTCCATCTTGTGCTGCTGGCGGAAAATAAAGCCGGCTACCACTCCCTTTGCAAACTGATCAGCGAAGCGTATGTTAATGGAATGTATTATAAGCCGCGTATCGATAAAGAGTTGTTAAAACAGCACCACGAAGGCTTGATCGCTTTGTCCGCCTGTATCGGCGGTGAAATTCCCAACGCGATTTTAGACAACGATTTACCGTTGGCAGAACGCTTGATTGGGGAGTATGCGGAAATTTTTGGTCGGGACAATTTTTTTCTGGAATTGATGGATCACGGGATGGAGGAAGAACGCCGTGTGAACCGGCAACTGATCGAATTTTCCAAAAAACTCAATTTGCCATTGGTGGCGACGAATGACGTTCATTACCTGAAGAAGGAGCATGCAAAAGCTCACGAAATTATGCTTTGCATTCAGACGCAGTCCCTGCTTTCCGATCCTCGGCATTTTCGTTTTCCAGCCCCGGAATTTTATTTTAAAAGTCCGGAGGAAATGAAGGAATTGTTCAAGGAAGTTCCCGAAGCAGTTACCAATACGGTCGGCATTGCAGAACGGTGTTCAATGGAATTCAAATATGCACCAGATGTCAACCATTATCCAGTTTTCCGGGTTCCCGGACAGGAAATTAATCAGGCTCAAATGCTTCGAGATATTTGTCTGGACGGAATCCAGGAACGATATGGTTTTGATCCACGGGCAGAGCTTACCAGCGATTTTCAGCGCCAGGTGGTTGAGCGGATGAATTATGAGCTCAGCATCATTGAAAGAACGAAATATTGCTCTTATTTTCTGGTAGTCAGTGACTTTATTCGGTATGCCCGTGAAAACGGCATTCCCGTTGGACCCGGCCGGGGAAGCGGCGCCGGCAGCCTTGTTGCATTCTGTACGCACATCACCGATATTGAACCATTGCGGTACAATTTGCTGTTTGAACGTTTTCTAAACCCGGAACGAATCAGTCCTCCTGACTTTGATATCGATTTTTGCGAACAGCGACGCTCTGAGGTAATTGAATATGTGCGGAATAAGTACGGACATGACAGCGTTGCCCAAATCTGCACCTATGGAACGTTGAAGGCAAAAGCCGTGGTTAAAGATGTTGCCCGGGTTCTCGGTTATGATTTTGCTCAGGGCGACAGGATTACGAAGTTGATTCCTGCGGATCCGAAGATGACTTTGGCAAAGGCAAAGAAAGAATCCCCGGAGTTGGCAAAGATGCTTGAAGAAGAAGAATATGCCCGGGAAATTTTCAGTTATGCTGAAGTGATTGAAGGGTTGAATCGGCAGTTGGGGATTCATGCTGCCGGAGTGATTATCGGCGACCAGCGGCTTGACAACCTGGTGCCCTTGGCTCGCGGCGCCAAAAATGAAATTATTACCCAGTTCCCCTCGGTTCCCTGTGAGCAACTCGGATTGCTGAAGATGGACTTTCTCGGCTTGCGGACGTTGACGATTATTCAATATGCTGTAGATTTAATCGCAAAATCCCATGGCGTCAAATTAGATATGTCCAATATTCCACTGGATGACAAAAAAACCTTTGATCTGCTGAATCGTGGAGATACGATTGCCGTATTCCAATTGGAATCTACCGGAATGCAGAATCTTTGCCGTCAGTTTGGTGTGGAGACGATCGAGCATATCATTGCCTTGATTGCGATTTACCGCCCCGGACCGATGCAGTTTATTCCGGATTTTATTCGCCGGAAACGCGGTGAAGAAGAAATCATTTACGATCATCCCAAAATGGAGCAGTATCTTGCTGAAACCTTCGGGATTATGTTGTATCAGGAACAGATTATGCAGGTTGTACAGGTGCTTGCTGGTTTTTCTCTTGGCGGCGCCGATATTCTCCGCCGCGCTATCGGGAAAAAGAAAGCGGATGTCCTGGCGCAACAGAAAGCCAAGTTCGTTGAAGGCTGCGCCAAACATAATCAGATCCCTGAAGCTGTCGCCAATAGTATCTGGGAAAAAATTGAAATGTTTGCCGGATACGGATTTAATAAATCCCATAGTGCTGCGTATGCTTTCGTTGCCTACCGAACTGCGTATTTAAAGGCAAATTACCCGGTCGAGTTTATGGCTGCTGTTCTGACCGGAGAACTTTCCAATGCAGAAGAAATTGCCTTCCTGATTAACTCGTGCCGGGAAATGGGAATTAAAGTGCTTCCTCCGGATGTAAATGCCAGTGAAATCAAATTCGGTGTTGACCACGGAGCAATTCGGTTTGGGCTTGGAGCAATCAAAGGGGTTGGCGAAGCTGCGGCTGGCAGGATTATCGAGTCCCGGCAGGCTGAAGGGCCGTTCCGTGACTTTACTGATTTTTGCGAACGGTGCGGTGACGCAATGAATTCGCGTATGATTGACCATCTGACTCGTGCCGGAGCATTTGACTCGCTTGGGTTGCGCCGGTCGCAGATTCTGGCAATTGCAGATGCCACGATGAGTTTTGCTGCCAATCGGATCAAAGACAGGATGGCGGGGCAGGGGTCGCTTTTTGATTTGCTTGGGGATGAAGATCAACGGGATATCTGTTCCATTCCGGTGCCGGATATTCCGGAGTTCGATGAAGAAGAGATTTTAGGCAATGAAAAAGAACTCCTCGGGTTTTATGTTACAGGACATCCTCTGGGACGTTACGCACAGTATATCAGTACCTTTTCGACAGTTCCGCTTCACAAGCTTGATATGCTTGATGACAATGTGGGCGTTCGCATGGGGGGAATGATAAAATCGGTTCAGCGCAAGGTCAGCAAAAAAACAAACAAACCTTTTATGGTACTTGGATTTGAAGATATGGTCGGCAGCGCCGAATGCATGTTGTACGAGCGTGCTATGAAGCAGCTGAATGACCAGGGGGTGGAACTGGAACCCGGAATGCCGGTTTTTATCGAATGTTTGACCAGCAAGCGGGATGAATCCGAGCGGCCGACACTGGTAATAGAAAATGTTATTCCGATGGAAGCAGCAGCTCAGCGGTATACGGAAGAGATGTTGGTTTTTCTGCAGGAGGAAGCAATGACGACGGAATTGCAAACCAGGTTGCGCGATTTGTTTTATGCTCATCCCGGGGCAATTCCGGTTTACCTGTGTATCAGTTGCGAAAATCCCAGACGATTGTGTTATGTAG
>CALGPR010000268.1 GCA_937960425.1 uncultured Lentisphaeria bacterium | reverse complement strand
GAATCGAGCCGAAGGTGGAAAAATTTCTGTTGCTCCCGATAAAATTCTAATTGCCTGTTATTCCTGGAGCGGCAATACTAAGGCGGCTGCAGAACAAATTCAAAAGACCACTGGTGGAACTCTTTTTGAGATTAAACCGGAAAAACCATATCCGGAAAACTATTCCGAATGTGTTAAGATCGCTGAAGAAGACATTAAAAACAACATGCGTCCGGCATTAGCGGAGGATGTCGAGGATTTCCAGGATTATGACGTGATTTTCATAGGCAGCCCGAATTGGTGGGGTACAATTGCACCGCCAGTTGCAACTTTTTTAACTGCTCATGATTTCACTGGAAAAATAGTAATTCCTTTTTTCACCCATGGCGGCGGGGGAATGCAGAACTGTGAACGGACTGTCGCAAAATTGTGTTCCAAGGCAACGCTTCTTCCTGCGGCAACTTTTGCTGGATCTTCTGTAAAAACTAATCCTCAGGCACTTGTTCCCTGGATAAATTCCTTAATTGAGATTTCAGCAGCGGAGGCACCGTTGACAGAACAAGAACAGGCAATAGTTGTTGCTGCTGCATTTGCTGCAAAAGGAGATCAGATTAATTTAAAAAAGGCACTTGCTGCGGGTTTAGATGCGGGTGTCAGTATTAACGAATTCAAAGAAATTTTGGTGCAACTATATGCTTATCGCGGATTCCCATATAGTTTAAATGCGTTAAATACGCTTATGACCTTAACGAAGGAACGCGGGAATTGTGATGAAGAAGGGGAACTTCCCGGAACCCTGCCGATTGAAGACAGTCTTGGCCGCGGAACGGCCAATCAGACAAAATTGGTCGGAACCCCGGTTACCGGTGAACTCTATGAGTTCGCACCCGCCATTGATGAATTTCTGAAAGCACATCTTTTTGGAGACATCTTCAGTAGAGATAATTTGAGCTGGCGGACACGTGAACTTGCTACAATTGCCATGCTTGCTGTGGCGCCGGAGACGAAGGCACAACTGAATGCCCATATCTCAATCGGGAAAAATAATGGTTTAACCGAGGAACAGATTGAAGAAATTCTTGCATGTGTTCGAAAGAACGTCACCGGTGGCGCTTCAACCAGTGTTTTCCCATTCGGTGAAGCTAATGTCGGGTATGCGGAATATTTCACCGGAAGTTCTTATCTTGCTCCTTTAACCAGTGATAATGATTTAGGCGTGCCAGTTGCAAACGTAACCTTTGAGCCTGGTTGTCGTACCCATTGGCACAAACATACTGGAGGACAGCTGCTGATCGTGGTAGGCGGAGTCGGATATTATCAGGAACGAGGACATGCTGCGAGACGTCTTGTGCCCGGTGACATTGTGGAAATTCCCTTGAATGTTGAGCACTGGCATGGGGCAGCTCCAGACTGCTGGTTTGCACACTTGTCGATTACCTGTAATCCAGAAAACAATCAAAATATTTGGCTTGAGGCGGTTTGCGATGAGGAGTATGTTCAAGCAACTGCTGCCGAAAAATAGTTTTCTCGAATAGAACAAGTTTCAAAGAATTTGAAAAAAATCCTGATTTTCCGGCTGGAGGAAACAATTTCTTCTCCAGCCGGAAATTATATACCGCCGAAAGGCTCTTCAAGCATTTGTGCACGACGGTATTATAAAGTAATGGGTTCACTTCTGAATATCACTTCTCAGTTCTGTAAGAGAATGGATCACTTCAAAGCCACTTGGCACTCCTTTCTCTTAGAACAACAAATGACCGGTTATCCATTCCTTGGGTACAAGTCTTTCAAAAACACTGCATTGCAAAAAAGAGTACGGTCGCAAATTGATTTCATTATATGATTGTATTTCCCTGCGATTGTCATGGAAGCACAGGAAAACATTTCATGGAGAATATGGGGCATGTAATCCAATGGAACAACCAGTTTCGGTTGGTACCAAGTTATCATAGGGGTGTTCACAGTCAATGATTCATTAGAAGCAAAGCTTCTTTACCGCTTTGTCCGACACGAACTCCCAGAGCGGCAGCCGCTGAAGAAACTTTGCGTACTTCGCTTGCCAGCATTTCTTCATAAGTGCTTACTCCAGTTACTACGGCAAGTGCGTCTCCAAGTTTTTCTGCTGTTTCCAAGTTGAAATAGCCGCAACCAAGCATTCCGTTTTTCGCTTGTAATAACAGCAGAGATGCATGGGGCAGGGGGATAATATCACCACGGAATTTTTCTCCTTCAATTGTCACAATGTCCATCAGCAAATCTCCAGTTGAGAAATAGAAACGTTTTGTTTGTTGTGTTACAAAGCCATCTGTCAGGAAGTTTTAAATGATATTGCAGCAGGCAAAGTACAGATAACTTTTTTCTTAAGCCAAATGATGAGGGACATGTAAAAGTTCAATACTTTCCTTGACTGCAAAAAAATTCCTATCCTTGCTCTGGCATGTAAGTTTTTCCTTCTGTAGAAAAAAGGTGGATCCGGAATGGGTTTGAAACTTTTCCAGATTTGACCGTCAGCTGAATTTACTATCGGTTCCAGAAAAGTCAATTCATAATTTTCATTCAGTGGAAAACTTTTTTTAAAGGGTTCTGCCGTTCCGATAAAAAGGGTTGTTTTCAGTGTTTTTCTCCAGCTTTAGGAGCATAAAGAGTCATCATTTCATCGCGGACAATACAATTGCTGATTTCCGCTACTTTTTGCAATGGTTTTCCCTGGTATTCCCAAGTATCGGGCATATTGATTTGCGGATAGACCAAAATGTCGAAAGCCGGCAATTCCTGGGCCACCATAACTGCTGGACGGTTTCTCGGGTGAAATGTGATTTGTCTGTTGTTTTGCAAATCATAAAGTTTCTGGTTGGTATACGCGGCAATTCCAGTGAGCCGATCATCGCAAGCGGTCAATGCGATAACAGCATCTTTGCCGAACTCTTTTTGAATCAATTTGCCAGCCCGAGTGGTTCCGGAAAACTCAGTTTGATAATCGCATAGAATCAGGTTCGCAATACCAAAGAAAGTAAAACAGGCATAAAAAACAATGTATCTGGAAAGTTCATTCCAGTTCATTGCAGCTTTCCGCATACCATGTTTCTCTTTTGGGGATGTAGATACAATCCAGTAGAAAAAAGCGAGGATCAGCAACATAAGTACAGCTCGCTGTGGCAGGAACATATAGAAAAATACGGCAAAGAGCCATTGATAGCCCCAAGAGATGGTAAGGGCAGCCCAAAGCCAGCGGTACGATTTTTGTATCAGCAAAATCGGGCTGAGCAGAAATACAGCAATCAGGGAAAATTGATAAAAATTTCCGACAATACAGAAAAAAACTATTGTTGCCGCTGATGTACAGTAAAGATTGCGGAATTTGTTTTGACGGAAAATAAAAAATGCGGCAATCACAAAAATGATTGCAAGCACAGTGGCTTGACGGGGAGAAAATAGTTCTGTGTCCATGAAATTTGACAATAGATTCCCGTTAGCAAAAGAATAAAGCTCAAGGAAAAAACGTTGTAGTGAGAACGCTGCGAAAGGTTTAAACTCATTGTCCGGAACGAGTATCGCGGTGACAACAGTGAGGAAAGCAATCAGAACCCCGGATAAAATACAGGCGGCGATTTTTAACGCAGCGATACGAGTAGCACGATTCTGTGCTTTCCAGTAGTCATTACAGACCATCAGAAAAATAACAAGGACGAATCCTTCCATGTAGAGATGGGTATTGGCTAACAGCGCTGCGGCAATGCCGTATCGGAACGGGTGGCGAAAACGAGCATCGTATGTCATCGCCATGCTGAATAATAAAACTGGGATCAGAGCATAACAGCGAGCGACGACCGGATACCAGTATAGAAGTGGTGCAGAAAAGAGAATCGCAACTTTTAAAATACGTGAAAAAGGCGAAGCATAGAGGACTTGAATTACCGCGATAAAAACCAGTCCCCAGCTGAGCAGATTCTGAGATAGAAGAGGCAAGCCAGCGGCAATTTGAATTTTTATCAAAATATACCAGGGCAGAAAGTGCCCTTCATACCGCATTTGTCTCCAGAGTTCTGCCCAAGACAGGTCACGGGAAATCAACCAGGTCTGCAACTCATCCCGCCATGGTTCATGAAACAGAACTGCCGTAAATGTCACAACAATCCAGAGAAGCATAATTCCAAGATTGAAATTGCTTTCTGAACGACTGGATTTTATGTGAGTCATGCCTTTGCCTTTTGTTCATGATATTCGTCTTCTGTATTCACTTCCCAGATCGCATTTTTTTCCATCCCGTGGAGAAGAGATTCCACTGCCCGGATTGCTGTCAACATGGAGTGGTCCATGTTGTTATAGCGGTGTTGACCGTTGCGGCCGATGCAGTACAGATTGGAAATACTGTTGAGATATTTCCGGATCTCTTCAATGTGGTCATAAGAGCCGAAATAAGCGGGATATGCTTTGGGCATTCGAATACGAACGGCATCTTTTACAGCCGTTGGCTCTATGAGTCCGATTGATGCAAGTTCTTTGATCGCAAATTCAATGAATTGTTCGTCCGGCATATTCCACATCCAGTCGCCTTCACTGCAAAAATATTCGAGGCCAAGCCAGACTGTATTTCGGTAGTCTTTAACCATATATGGCGACCAGTTATTGAAAATTTGCAAGCGTCCCAGTTTGACATTGTGATCTTGAATGTAAATCCAGCAATCTGGGATAATATTGGAAACAGTCTTAATTTTTGTTTCGTTCTGCAATTTCATTCGATCAACCAGAAGTCCGACTGTGATAAAGTCGCGATATGGCAATGCCAAGGCCCAGTCACGGATTGCCGGAGGGGGGGTATCTTGCATCGCTTTGATCAAATCACTGATCGGCATGGAAGAAAAAACATAATCAGCAGAAATATACTTTACCGTGTTGCCATCAGAATATCCTATGGAATGGATTTTTCCCTCGCGGATTTGCAGATCAACAACACGGGCATTACAGATGATTTCACCTCCTTGCTGCAAAATTTTGTTGGCCATGGATTCCCAGAATTGTCCGGGCCCCAATTTGGGGTAGATAAAGG
>CALGPR010000267.1 GCA_937960425.1 uncultured Lentisphaeria bacterium | reverse complement strand
AGATTGGATCATTTCCGGAATGGGAGTATTAATCGGACAACCTGTGCGGCAGAGTGGTTTTTTGCAATTCAAACAGCGCCGGGCTTCATTGACGACATGGAGAGCCATAATATCTGTTGTATCCTGTAAAATCCGGGAAAATATTTTCCCTTGTTAAAAGATTTTGAGCTGCAGTAAAAGAGATATAGTCTTGGCACAAATGTCTGGCAAATGCGCAGCACCATTCTGCGGGTGCTCATAAGACGTAGTCAAGCCGTGTTCTGTCTGAGCTCAAATACGAAACTGTTACTATAGCATTTTGTATTGCAATGTCAATCTGCGTTAGCAAAAAAATTCAGCAAGAAGATCGATGGCTTGATGAAAAGTCCCCGGTCGTGATCCGGAGCGTATTAACGAGGCGTGTCAGGTACCTTTTATACAAACGAAAAACGTGGGAAAAAGAAAAGATTTTCTTCTTCCCACATTATTTAGTTGTTGGTGAAAGCTACCAGCCAAAATTGAAGATAGGCAATGTTACCATTTCAAGATTGAAATTCAGCAATCCGAATTGAGCCCCTTGAAGATGGTTGGTAAAATTAATCAGGCCGATCTGGCATCCCTGCGTTTTCTTCATCCCGACGTTGACCAATCCGATTTGCACCCCTTGCGCAGTATCGTTCGCCAAATTACCGAAAACATTGATTTGCAGCGCATGGGAATTTTCGCTTGCAGAGAAGACACCAAGATCCAGCCCGGTGGTATGCCGGTAGGCGCCCCAGCCGAAATTCAAGCGCATTCCGTTGACATCCCAGGAAGAATTTGGACATGCCCATGCAAGGAACGTTATGCCGATCGGAGTATACCCATCCTGGTACCCGTAACCCGAGTCGGGGGTACGGGCAATATAATCAACGTTAACCAGATTGGGCAGCTGCTGATTGGCAACACCTTCGTTGGGAGTCAAAACGGTTTCGGCGGTTGCGGTTGTAGCACATGCGCAGAAAAACAGCAAAGATAAGGTTTTTAAAGAAATTCGTTTCATTTTTTCTGTTTCCATGGTGGCAGAACTCCACCGGTTGGTGTTAATATCGTTTGAGTCGTCGTGTCGGCGGGTTGTTCTTCCGAAGAAAACACCTGCATTGGCGGCTGATAACGGCGGACAATATAATCACGTTTGATGTCTGCAATATTCCCATCAACGAGTTGACCGTAACTCATTTTTGGGGTTACTTTGGTAATCTGCATCGTCCCGATGCGGGATTCGATTTCTCCTAATTCTTCTCCGGTTACCACGTCAGTAATCATTTCTCCGGTTGCATAGATGTCGAAATATTCTCCGACAAGAATGCCGTTTCCCCCCTGATTGATGACAATTTGGTTATTATCGACAGCCACAACACGGGGCGGATAAATGTTGTTGATAATTTCATTTGAAATCGTGAAGGCAATTTGGTATGCCAGATTGGAGAGGCACTCATCAATTGTGTAGCCGGTGGCGGTAGAAGAGGGCATCAAAAAAGTTGAAGACCACTTAACCTGTCCGGTCGGCACCAGGAGTACTCGGAAATTGATTTCAGCAAGAGAAGCGTCAGGCGTCATATCTTTTCCGGTATACGGATTAATGACCTGCTGTGGCGATTCCAAAAACCGGATGGATCCTGTGACCAGATAATCTGTGGTCAGTTTTTGGTTTAACCGAGGCAAGTCCGCAGGGGCTGCATTGGGTTGTGTCAGACGTTCCAGCTCCTGGTTCGTAATATTTTCAAATTTTCGATCCAGGACAGTAAATTTCCGGGTTTGAGTTAATTGGTCACTCAAGTAGGATTCAATCCGGTTGATCAGGTCGGCTGTGAAAATTTCCCGACCCCCAAAATTGATAGAATACTGTTCACAATACAGCGGCCAGATGACAATCCTTCTGCGGGAATCCGGGTCGAATCCGCGAACATATTTGGCAGGAAGCGTTGCTGTGAGATTGACTGTCCAGGTTTGATTGGTCGGATTTTGTACGCTGTTTTGAATTTGATAAGAAAGAATTTTTCCATTGGCAGCAAGTTGCACTTGTTTCCATAGTACGTCTATCGATTCGCCGGAAGATGTCGTTGTTGAAGTAAGTCCGGCGGTGTCAGTGCGTTGGACTGACTGATCCCGGCTTTCTGAGTTTTTTATTTCAGAAATTGAAACTCCATACTGAGATTCCAGGATTTTGAGCAGTGCATCTGTTGTTGCTTCCTGTTCCGTCATACCGTGCCCTGTCGCCGCAACTGTTTTGAAATCTGACTCGGCCGCAAAAATACCAGAAGTCAGGATTAGACTTATGATTAGAAGGATAATTTTTTTCATAGAAAAACCTTTCATCAGAAATCGTAAATCCGTGATTTGCGAATCCCACTGTCTTCGGGTTGAATGTTTTGCGTCGGTTGAGTCCCCGTGGGGACACTTCCGGGACGTACCTGCTTCAATTCATCAAAGCTCCAGACGACAGCAACTACCGCTACCTGTTGCCCAGAGGGATGTTTAAGAATTTTTGAATAAATTGTCGAGCGTCCTTGGAGGGTATCTATTCCCTGAATTGAGGCATTTTTCCAGATTTTGTCGACAATGGAGTTGACTGTCTCAGACCGCACAGCACCGGAAGGTTGAAAAAAAGCATTTTCTTCTAAAATTTCTCCTGTCTCAGATATTTTGTTGAATGAGGCGTTTCCTGTGATAAATAATGTCAACCCGGAATTGGCGATATCCGTTGCTTGTTCCAGCGCCCGAAGTTTTGCCCTTTCTTTTGCTTGAGTGTCTGTTCCGGCATTGCTGACTTCCCATTGGCCAAAACCTAAAAGGGCAGGGCGGCCGTTGCGGTCAAAAAACATACGGACTCCAAAGGATTGAACCATTTCTTCTTCAGAAGGGAGAGCTTCTTCCGGAGTAATTCCCCCAGTAGCTGCCAGCATGGGAAGTTGTTTTGCAGCAAGAGACTGTGCCACCCCGCAAAGAGCCGGGTCATAGCGCAAAATAATTCCAACAGCATAAGACCCGTCAGCCAGCCGCGCTTCCAAGGTCTGTACGGGAAGCAGTCCGGCAGCACTGCCGAACGCGGACGTCATTGTCTGTCGGGTAATGGCATCCTGCAAAAGTGTCCGTTTTGCTTCCAATGGTTTTTCTGTATATAAGGAGGGGTCAACATTCAATTCCCGCAAAGCATTGTCAATCTGCGTTTCCAGGAGGACTTCCAGTTTTTTGCCTATTCTTGTTTCAGGACTTTCTGAAATCAGGGGATTTTGAAGACGGTCGCTGGATTCATCCGAAAAATATTCGTTGATTAGTTTTGAAGATTGAATTCCGTAATACCGACAGATATGATCGGAGACTGCATTCAAATAGGCACGTTCATAAGCCATTGCACGCGAATTGATAAAATTGGGTGAATTCAAATTTTCATTAACCACTGCATAAGAGGTAGTGTAATATACCCCTTGAGGCGTAACAGAGCCGAAATGGATTCCTCTGGCTTTCGCAAAGTCATCAAACCCTTGTTGTATCAATTCATACAAACTTAACTCAGTTTGCACATCCGCATTTAATTCTTTTGAGGAGCTCTCGCTCGGGGTATTTGCTGCGCTTTCTGCATACAACATTCCGCTCGACAGTCCGAGGAGTCCGGCCAATAATAATGTACTGAGGGGCTTCATGCCATCTATACCTTCTGATTTTCCATTACCAGATTACCGTATCCGCATCGGTGCGTTTGCCAAAGAAAACCTGTTTCTGCCACCACTGGAGTCCGGAAGAAATATCGGTGATGCGTAGTTGAATATAGTATTCAATCTGCTTGTCTCCATTATCCATACGGATTTCCCGCTGATCAATCTTGCCGGAAAGACTCAGTTCTGGTGCAAGCAATTGCCCTTTGCCAGCAATTGTGCTCTGGTTAAATTCGTCGTCAGAGCGCAGCGAGCGAACCCCGGAAACCATTTCGTCGCGATTGTCAGCAGTGGCAGCAACCGCAGAGGTAATTAAAACCTGCCCGCTGTTGGTCAACTCTTCTGTAATCTGGGCAACCAGCGTATCGGTATCAAACCGTTGTGTCGTGTTGTTTTTGATATTGCCGATGGTCATAACATAGTATGATCCGTCTGCTTTACGAAATCTGCCGGAAGCAAAAAGCGAATTCAGAATTTCTGTAGTCGCTTTACGCAAATCACGGTAGTCAATTGCGGCGACAGCGCCAGCGGTGTCATTGGCTGTGTCGATATTGGTTGTGGGAGTACGACATCCGGTGATTGTGCATACGGTCATGGCAATGGCCAGAAAGGAAAATTCTTTTTTCATATTGTCTCTCTCAGTTGATGATATCTTTTTTGACGTGAATACGAAAATCAACAGTTCCCGGAATTGGAGCTGTTGCGGTCAGGCCGACAATGTCTTTGGGGGAAATGGAAGTGCTTCGCCAAAACGAGTTGCTGTCTCCAAGCTCAATCCCATTTTCATCCAGAAAAACGACTCGGTATTGAATTTTTACAATGTGATTGGAATTGTTAACAATATTTGCCTGTAGAGTGTAATGCTCGGAATCTCGCTTGCCGAGGCGGGCATCGGTGATCCAGACATCTGAAGCGATATCTGGTGCAATAGTCACACGCCGATCCGGCGGAGGCGTATGGGTTGTTACGCAACCGTTCCCGGCCGCCAGAACGATACCGGTAAAAATCGCGCATAGAATGGAAAAAATTGTTTTTTTCATCTTGATTTGTACCTTCTATTTTTTTTATTGATTTATTGATAACATTTATTGTATGGGAATTATTTTTATTGCGGCAGCGCCGCCGTTCAAAACTTGACGGATATGGATTACTGTGAACGGAGTTCCATAATTGACCCGGAGTTTTTTTGCCAGAAGGGCACCGTCCGGCGTTTGAATATCGATCGACCCATTTGTCGGCATTGGAAGACGGGCGATTGCAATAGTCCGGGGTAAAGTATCCCAGCAGCGAATTTCAACCGGATTGGATATTTCAGAGATAGCCGCTGCGGCAAGCCCTCCCCATAACATACTATCGCTGCGACGGTCAGTTCCCTGTCTGATGGCTTGCTGCGCCGCTTCCTGAGCAATCAGATTTGCCGTCATCCATAATATGGCTTTGGTTACTTCAATGGGGAAGCGTTCTTCAAATTCGCCAAGCACGATCCGGTCGATGTCAGCAAGTAACGAAGTCGGGTAGGAATGCGTGTCTGCAAGAATTGTAACACCCGAAGGCGGATTTTGCTGTGGGGTTAGTTTGGGAAGGGATATTTTTGCAAACTTTACTCCGGAGCCGAGATAAAAGGGAATCCGAAAGGTCAATTTTGTAATTCCGGAACGGATGCCTCCTTCATAAAGAACATAGACCATTGGCGATGGATGGATCCCTTTTGCCAGATTTTCTCCCATCGTGATATCGTCGGGGATATAGGGGTTTTCCGGCACCATTGCTTGAGCTCGTTTCAGAGACAATAATCCGGTATCAATGTCGCTGTGATCTTCGGCTGCCATCAGTAAAAAAAGCCCGGATAAATACGTTGTAAAAGGATTGGCAAAGTCAGAATATGCCTGGAATCCCTGAAATTCCGGGTACGCGGCGGCAATTTGTCGGTTTGCTGCAGTCAGGGTCTGGTTTACATTCGCCTGATTCTGCTGCATTTTCTGTTCGTTGTTTTTTTGCGCCTCAGCAATTGCTGCTTTGTTTTCTTCGATGGCATCTCCCTGCCGCACATAGGCACGGTTGAATTCTACTCGCGCGTTGTTACGGTCTCCTGCTTTCAGAAATGCCAGGGCTTTATAAGTATTGAGCATTACCTTTTCATAGTATTTGACCGGATAACCGTCTGTCCTTCCCTGGTTCATTGCATTTTCCGCCATATCGAAACGGTTGATACTTTCAGAATAAGCATCTGCGTTCAATGCTGCGGTTCCGGCGCATAGCCCGGTGAAAAAAACATCTGAACTGAGATAAAGTTCCGCTGGAGAAAGTTCTTGATCCACGATAGTGTCTTTTGCTTCGGCAAAATTTCCCTGAATAAACTGGGTGGTGAACATGGGTTTGTTTGCATCGTAATAACTGGCACATCCGCTGCCAGCTACAGAAATTGCTATCGCAGAAAAGATAACAAAGAAACGACGTAGTATTGCCATATTGATCGAAAATTCGTTCATAATTATTGGACACCTGCATGATTCAGACT
>CALGPR010000266.1 GCA_937960425.1 uncultured Lentisphaeria bacterium | reverse complement strand
AGCCCGGAGTTCGCGGCGATACCGCTACAAATGTGATGAAACCGGCAAAAATCGATAATGGCTACGAAATTCAAGTCCCGTTATTTATCAATATCGGTGATGTTATCAAAATTGATACCCGTACCGGTGAATACGCCGAACGGGTCAGTAAGGGGAACTGATGACAACGTTATCGGCATCTTCACGAATGCCGGATGCGGTAGCTCGAGCGAAAGCGATGCTGCCGCAACTTCAAGGGCGTGCAGCTTTGCTGCGCGCCCTTCGTAGTTTTTTTGAAGAACACGGCTATCTGGAAGTGACAACTCCGACTTTAATATCTGCACCAGCCCCGGAAGAATACATCGAAACTTTGCCGGCTGGTAAAGGTTTTTTACGCCCCAGTCCTGAACTGGAAATGAAAATTCTGCTTGCGGCCGGCTACGATCGGATTTTCCAGTTTGGGCCATGCTTCCGTGCAGAGGAAACGGGGCGCCGCCATCGCGAAGAGTTCACGATGTTAGAATGGTATATCTCACCTGGCGATTATCATACTCTGGCAGCAACGGCCATGCTTTTTCTACGCCATGCCGCGCAAACGCTCTTTGGCAAACAACAACTTTCCTATCATGGTGAAATTGTCGATCTGGCAAAAGAGCCAGAGTGGCTAACCGTCGCAGAAGCTTTTACGACATATGCTCAGAAAGATATGTTTACGGCATTGGCCGATGATACTTTTGACGAATTGATGGTATTGAAAATCGAGCCGGAACTAGGGAAAAATCGTCCGACTTTTCTGGCTGACTACCCTGCTGAACGCGCAGCGTTGGCACGGTTGTCAAAACAGGATCCGCGCGTTGCGGAACGCTGGGAACTTTATATTGGCGGAATGGAGCTTGCCAATGCCTACAGCGAACTAATTGACGGAACGGAACAGCGCAAACGCTTCCGCGCTGCGTCAGAATTCCGAGCACAAAACAACATGCAACCTTATCCAGAGGCGGAAGATTTTCTTCAAGCGATGGAATACGGTCTTCCTGAAGCCGCTGGAGCAGCATTGGGTTTTGACCGGTTGGCGATGGTTTTTGCCAATGCAGAAAGCATCAATGACGTTACTATCTAATTTTTTAGCATATATAACAAGCCTTGTGAAGTGACAAAAATAATTGCTTCACAAGGCTTTTTTTCTTTTATACAAATCAGGCCTGAGATGAGATCACCCAAGGCCTGATTTCCACGCAATCACATCAAGCAAAAATCTTGAAGTTGCCTCCTGTAATCCATGGATGTTCAAATGCTTCGCTCGGATCATGTCCCTGTGTGCAGGAACTATTCCCCTCGTACGGCCCCTGCGTACAAGCAAACTCATCATGGTCAACAACCCAGTTGAACAATTCTTGCGTCGTTTTATTTCCATAACCCTTGGTCAATGCCCACCAGACTGCCGTACTGAAGCCTGCAGTATTATTCCCTTCAGCGTTACCGCCACCCCAAGAAGTTTCATAATGGTTTGCTGCTGCCATGCCGCAAATATTATCTCCCATCGGCAATGCATCAAGCATGCCTCCAGAAAAACATTCTGTGAAAATATACGTAGCATAAGCAACTTTATCATTAATTGTCTGAACCCAACTTGCAAATTCAGCGGCAGAGACATCATTATCCACCGTCGTTGTATCTTCAGTATCACCAGGGCCATCCATACTTGTCCCAGTATCAGGCTCTTCTTCAATATCCGACGTAATCGGTACATTCCAACCAACCAGTTTTTCTTCTCCTTTGAGTAAAGGATCCAAACTGCCGGAACCATGGTCAAAGCTGTAGAATAAGAAATTATCATTCCCATCAATCTTCTGCCCCACCTCGGTAAGGACATTGCGAAATTCCTCACGGGTTGCAGCAACAACAGTCGAACCACGCACTGTTGCAAAAGTCATATCAGAATTAGCAGTAGTCTGAACTATAGTACTTGTCCCGGTGCCACTATCTTCAATCGTGCTAATCGTCTTGTCAATTCCCGGATTGGTTCCATCGGCATAGACAATATAAATATTCTTCGGGTCAATGTTATAATAGTTTATTGCACACTCATAAATAGAACGAATATTCTCGTAGTACCAAGCATGATTGTTTGCCACATCACCGCCGCCACTGTAAAGCACAATATAATTTTCTTTGGCATTGTAGGCTTCAAAGCTACCGGCAAAACTATACTCGTTCACGCCCTTTCCATCACTGGATTCCACCTTGACATACACCTGTTCGCCGGCTTCAAGGCTGAAGGTATACTCAGTAGCAGAACCGGTCTTGACGCTGAGTTCAGTCAAAGCCCCATTATCATTCGCTTTATAATAGGTATACTTCAGATTTTCTGCACTGGAAGTACCGGTAACCGTCAGATCCCCCTTCACTTCTGTCGTAAAAGTAATCCAGTCAATGTCCGCTCCATTGTGAAGCGTATGTTCCTGTATGGCATCAACCGAGAGTACAGATGCCTCTGCCTGAGTATTGTCCACTTCAAAACTATCAGCAGGTGCATCGACATCAGCCGCTCCAGCAGTCACAGCCATCTGATACGCACCAACAGTGCCGGAGGTGTTCTTTTCCGCTTTGATGTAATATGCAGTATTCGCATTCAAATTAATTGCGAGTCCGGCAACATTTTCATCATTCGAAACATTCGTTCCCACCAGAGACATTTCGCCATTGCTGCTGATCGTATACACCGAAAGTCTCATATCCGCCGCTTCACTCAAAGCCACCGTATATATGCCATTTTCTGCAACTTTGAATGTCGACCAGTCAATGTCACCATCCACGTGGATACTGTGCATCTGTGCAGTGCCCACCTGCAACAGCGAAGCATTGTTCCAGATATTGTCATTATAATCTTCATACACATCCGGAACAACTCCGCCAGAAAGGACACGCACGCCATATGAACTGTAAGTAGCCATCGGATTGGAGGCTTCCACCATCACATAATAGGTTGCGTCAGCTGCAAGAGTCAGAGACAACCGAGCGCCCGTACCGAGGCCTGTTGCGCTGCTGGCATATGCCACTTTGCTGAACGACCCATCAGTATTTTTAACGTACAACGCAATATCCAACGCTGCACCGCCAGTAGTCATAACCGTATAACTGCCGGCATCCCCCGTGGTAAAAACCATCCAGTCCCGGTCACCGGCCTCACTGATGCTGTGGATCTGCGTTTCTCCAACCGTCAAAACCGTTGCATAAATCGGAAGATTATCATTTTCATACTGATCTGCCGCTACACCGACAGCATCATAGGAAACGATATTAGCCGACACCGCTTCAACCACCGCAGAATCAACCAAGCTGTTGGGAGTAGCAACCTGAGCGACATCAAAACTTGCCCGCAAAGAAACACTACTGGTCTTTTCCTCATTCTCGACAACAACAGTTACGGCAGTAGCTTCGGCAACACTCTTTGTTTCCTCTTCAATAACAGGCAGCTCAATTGTCGATACTGTTGTATTTTGTCTTTCCAAGCCGGAAGTCAAAGTATCCGTGACAGAGCCTTCTTCATCACGATTGTCAACCAACTCTTCGGCAATCTCTACATTTTCCCCTGTAACCAGTTCTTCATCCGATACGGCGCGAACGAGATTCAACTCACCGCCAACCGCCAAAAATTCGTAGGCAGTAGCCTCAAAATCACGTTCCGAATCAAAATTGTTACCATCCAAGCTCATGATATACTCCCGGGCTTATTCCAGATATCAATGTTCATTTGTATATACTCTTAATGGAAGTATAACCTACGAAATCCCAAATTGCAATCATCATTGGCTCTTTTTTTCACTTTTTCACAAAAAAAATATTTACATGGCATCCTTTTGTGAAAGCGCGTTCGCCAACTTTCGGTTCACCATCGCTCGCATTGCCAAAAGAAAAGCAGCGGAACGCGGGTAATGTTTCATCGTCATATCATATCCCAACATCGCCTTGAGAAAAGACAGGACTTTGTCTCTTCCGATCGCAGATTCCAAAGCATGCAAAGCGCGCAAATCCTGCAAGCCTTCCCTCAACACCTCATACCGGATAGAATCTTCCGGCCCATCTTTTCCGGGATACACCAGGAAAGAATCTCCACTGGCAAACCCTCTCCCTGCAGAAGTATCTTTGTAAGGATCCAAATCAATATCCCGGGAAAACTGGCTGTAATAAAAATTAAATCCCCAATGCAAAAACCCTTCACAATCATAGTGATAAAGCAAAGTTCCCATAATACGGTTCCGAGCAGAAGGATAATTCATAAAACGGTTGGGCACTGTATTTTGCTGGGCAACACAATAATAGGTCCAAAGGGGCTTTACCCTGGCATCAGCAAATGCTTCGATATGATCACAGGCAACTACAGGTCGTTCAACTAACCCCTTGGAATAAAAATCAAAACTCGAAAGAGCATCCATCATCGGCCATTCGCCTTTCAAAAAGGTCTGCAGCAACGCAGAAAGTTTGCCGTAGTGCTCCAGATGTTCTTCAGCTGGTTCATCCGAAATGTGAAAAAAACACCGCCTCTCAAGATTTTCCCGGCGCAAAAATGGCAACAGTTCTGCCATCAATGCCGCCAGAAAATTACGATATTCCTCAGAAAGAGCATCAACATCCCATCCGAAAATCCGTTTTTCCTCCCCGTCAACCACAGCTACGATTTTCGGAGTCTTCGCCGCGCCCCATTG
>CALGPR010000265.1 GCA_937960425.1 uncultured Lentisphaeria bacterium | reverse complement strand
ATTCTTGATATATTGTTGACTTTTTTCTTTTTCTCTTTGATTTTGGGGAAGTTGGCCCTGTTTGCCAACGACGATTCGCAACAATCACGGAGTGAATATATTGTTCTGAGTGTTTTCAATGGCAAATGGTTACCTGGAATCAGCAAAGATACGCTATCCGAAGGGGAAAAAATCATTTCAGAGGTGATTGATAAATTGCGGTGTTGGCTGCGCGGTTATTTACTGTTGATGATGATAGATGTGGTGGTTTATACAACAGTGTTTACGCTGCTGGGAGTGCCATATTCTCTGATTCTTGGGGCAATTGCTGCATTTGGAATATTGCTGCCGTATATTGGGCCGATAGCCAGTGCATTGTTAACGGTATTGGTAACTTTGGCTACGGGAGAGAACGTCAGCGGGTTGCAGATTGCTGGTGTTGTAGGGATATATTTGCTGCAAAATGGTGTGATCGAGCAATTTATCCTTTATCCGCGGGTGATAGGAAACTCGTTAGGGCTGACGACCTTGGAAACAATTATTGTCGTATTGCTTGGCGGGTATTTTGCAGGTATTACCGGTATGATTTTTGCCATGCCGACGGCCTCAGTAATAAAGTATCTTTTCCCGAAAATTTACGACTGTTTACGGTAGTTGTAAAGCCATTTTGACCGTTTCTTTTGCTTTTTAAGCATCTTGTTTTTTTATGACCTTTGTTGAAGAACTTACTGTGATTTTTTTCTTGTGGAGTCACCTTTGAACGCAATGTATTTGGGAATACTTGTAAACTTTACTGACAAGATATAAAGTATTAAAGTCTTCCTGCTTGAGGTGTTTTGTAAACTCCAGCTTCAGGATTTAACAGGTGCTTTTCAGCAGATAAGACTAAATTATAGATGATGGTAATTCTCATACTCATTCAAGGCAAATGAAGAGAGAATGGCAGAAGACGCTGCCGGTTTGATGACGATGTTTTGACAAGAATTAATTGCGAGGTTGAGTCTTATGGAGAAACTGTTATGGTCGCAAAAGCTTTCATTCGGAATCGGGGCGTTCGGTAAGGATTTGGTTTATGGGCTTGTGGCAACTTTTTGCATGGTCTATTTTACCGATGTCTGTGAAATTGACCCGTTTATCGTTGGAGTCCTTTTCCTGGTCGCAAGAATTTTTGATGCCGTTAATGACCCTGTCATGGGACTCGTCGTAGATAATACCAGGTCCCGCTATGGAAAATTTAAACCATGGCTGGCTATTGGAACGTTGTTGAATGCCGTGGTTCTGGTGGCTCTTTTTCTCAAGTTCGACTTTTCTCCTACCGGCATGATTGTTTATGCGAGTATTACCTATATCCTTTGGGGATTGACGTATACGATCATGGATATTCCCTATTGGTCAATGGTGCCGGACTTGGGGACGACGGCGGAAGAACGTGATCAGATCTCCGCAATTCCCCGGCTTTTTGCGAGCGCAGCCTGGATGTTAGTTGGCGGATCAGTGGTTGGGGCAGTTAAGTTTTTTGGCGGAGAGTCTCCTGCTCGCGGTTATGCGTGGGTTGCACTGATTATCGCTGTCCTTTTTATCGCGTGTACGGCGGCTACCATTTTCAATGTCCCCACAACTCACCATGCTAATGCAAATTTACATCAGCAGAAAACTTCTTTAAAGCAGATGCTGCGAGTGTTATTCCTTAATGATCAAGTGATGAGTATCCTTTTTATTTCCATTCTTTTCAACCTGATGTTACAATTTAATGGTGGAGTTGGGGTGTACTTCTTTAAAAATGTCATTGGCAGGGAAGAGTTAGTCGCTCCATTTTTGTCTACATACAGCCTTTTTCAAATTGTAGGGATTTTCTGTTATCCCATTATAGCCCGCTTTATAAAACGTACCTGGATTATTGGCATTTCGTCAATTTGTGCTGTTATCACTTGCATGATGATCTTGCTGTTGCCGGACTTTAATTATGTTACTGCTGCATTGTCCAGCGTATTTTTCGGAATTTCCACCGGGTTGATGTTACCGATTCTTACTGTACTACTGGCAAATGGGGTCGACTATGGAGAGAAAAAATTCGGTACTCGCAATGAAAGTATTATTTTTTCAACACAAACTTTTGTCGTTAAATTAGCAGGAGCTTTAAGTGGATTCCTGATCGGAATTGGCCTTTCTCTGGCAAAATATAAGCCGGATGTGGATTTATCTTTGCAAGGGAAATGTATCATTCGGATTATGATGTCCTGTTTGCCGCTGGTGATGCTGATCGGCTACCTTGCTATTTACTTCTTTGTTTATAAGCCTACTGACGAGTTGAGCTCTTTTGAACAAAAATAGACTAGACTTTATTAAAAAAACCAGTTCATTTCCCCATAAAAGAGTGGTGCAGCGAATGTGCAGGCAGAGCAGCTGTGAAGAATCGTTTTGCAACTGTTTCTGCAATCATAATGGAACTACTCACCACCAGAAAGTGAATGCCAGTAATTTTTAGATCGAAAGCAACGATTGTCACAGCCCGTGACTGCTGCGCATTGCTTGTCGACGAAAGGCGTTCAGAAAAGAGTACGGGCAGAAAAATGTCTGAGAATATTTTTTTCTGCCCGGGAGTATTTTGATAATCGCTAATTCAGGCCGCTCCCATAGAGTTTGTCTACGGCAAATTGAATTGCTGCCGGTGTGCCCATAACCGTTAGTACATCATCTTCCAATAAAGCAACGTCGCCGCGGGGAAGAATGAATTTATCGTCACGGCGAATAAGAACAACCAGGGCTTCCTTAGGCAATTGCAACTTTGCCAACTGTTCTCCATTCCACGCTGCAGGCACAGTAATTTCACGGGATGTAGAATTTTCATCTCCTGTTTCTTCGATGAAAAGTGGAGCCATCGGATTTTTTCGTAACGGGGCATCAAGTTTCAACATTTTCGCCATAGGCATAATCGTCATTCCCTGGATCAGTACAGAGGTCAACACGATAAAGAATACAACGTGAAACAGCAAATCGGAATTGGGAATGTTGGCCATCAACGGGAAAGTCGCCAGCATGATCGGTGCACCTCCGCGCAATCCTACCCAGGAAACCAGCAGGCGTTCCGTAACTGAGAATCGACTGCGCCACATGCTGATAAAGACTGCAAGCGGGCGAGCAACAACCATCAGGAAGAGTGCAATGACCAGTCCAATCCATTTCGCATGCCATATTTGTGTTGGAAAAGCCAAGAGTCCGAGCATGGTAAACAGAACCACCTGCATAATCCAGGCAAGCCCATCATAAAAACGACCGATACTATTGTGGTAAATAAAACGGTGATTTCCCATAAACATACCGCAAACATAAACAGCCATAAAACCATTCCCCTGAGATAATTCTGTCAGGGAAAAGGAGAAAAGCACCATAATGATTCCCAGAACATAATACAGGCCGCTGTATTCAAAATTGATTTTGTTATAAATCCAAACTGCCAGCCAGCCCAGAAAACAGCCGAACCCGATGCCTAATGCCATCTTCCAGACAAAGAATGGTAAAATAACCCAGTAATCTTTGAGTGGCATGGAAACGCCTGTTGCCATTTCTGAAACAACAACATCGACCATAAAAACAGTTAAAAATGCTGCCATCGGGTCGTTGCTCCCGGATTCAAATTCCAGAAGTGGTTGCAGATTTCCGCGCAGGCTGACGCTTCGGGAACGCAAAATGGAAAAGACGGCCGCGGCATCTGTTGAGGAAATAATCGATCCCAGGAGAATACACCAGGAGAGCGGGACTTCTGAATTCGGCGTCGCAAACTTTAGAAAAAACCAGACAAAAAAACCGGTAAAAAGTGCTGTCAGCAGTACCCCGATACTCGATAGTATTCCTCCCGTAAGAAAAACTGATCTTACATTTTTCCAATTGGTATCAAACCCTCCGGAAAACAGAATAAATGCCATCGCTGCTGACCCAATGTAATTGGCGACAGTAGCATTGTCAAAGTCAATGCCTCCGATTCCTTCGCTGCCAAACAGCATGCCAACGGCAAGAAATAACAGCAAACTTGGCATGTTGATGTAACTGGAAAATTTGCTGGAAAGCAAGCATGCCATCATGATAAATGCAAAAATAAATAAACCAATATATAATTCCATCTGAAAAATCCTTATTCAATCAGAGAGTCGAAAACAAATGAAAATCTTTGACTTTCAAGCACTGAAAGTTTTTTGATTTGTGAATACTCCAGAGAATATAATGACATTTCCCTGTTGGGGTATGTTCTTGTTCACTCTTGTGGGAAGAAAAAAACACGAAAAAATAAATTTCCATTCAATCGCAGTTGGAGTCGTGAACAGTCTCCATAATAGGAAGAAAATTTATTTCCTCATATTGTCGGTCCGTCCCGATTTCGGAATTTGTTACTTGCATCTGAGGAATCGTTCCAACCCGATTTGTAATTCCACTGAACAAAAACTGTCGGAGGAGCATTGAGAATAATTCCACTGTTTACTGTTGTAGCGTATTGAGGAAACAGTAGATCTGGATTCAATCCATGTTTGGGGCTGCAAAGCAAGAGTTCTGAAAGTTTTTCTTGTTGGTTTCTGACAGACCGTTGAGAGATTGTCGGAATGGCGCAGATATGATGAAAGCCGATGGTGACATGTCGGGAAGGGATTGAGTGACAGGTCGGTATTTCCATTGAAAGCATGCGCAAGAAGGTAAGGTAGAGGAACAGCACGAAACAAACCAACACTGTAGGCAACATAAGGGAGAAGACCTGAAAACGGATCAGGCAGGCATTATGAGCAGACATATAAGCGGAAGCTCCTTTGAAATTTTGTTATTATTGTATCATGGAAATGTGTAAAATTCAAGAAAAATAGCAGAAGGAAAAGGAGAGAATCATTTTCATGCTTGTAAAAAAAAGAAAAAGTGATATTTTGATAGACTTCAAGATAACGAGAGATGTAGCTTTTATGACATTCCTGAATTTTTCAGAATATTATTTGCATGGCAAAATAGCGGCAAAGCATTGTGCCCGTACTGTTTTGCTGATGTTTTTCTGCATATTCGCTGCGTTGATTTTGAGTCCTGATACTTCATTGTTTTCCATAACGGGAACGCGCAGCGTGGCGGCAGAGACTCTCTGCCCAGCTGTTTCTGCTGCTGGCGAAACGGCACTTGAAGAGGAAACCGTACCTGATAACAAAGTTCTCTTTGATGTCGACAGAACTACCAGTGGAGGAATGTTTTTTTTACAGATTGGAAATGGCCGTCTGTCCAAACATTTTTCTACCCGTATTCATTCTGTACTGCACTGGCTGGTGCTGGTATTTTTATTGCCTGACTTTTTCTTTTTCTGGCGGAAGACATGCTTTTGCCGACTTACGCTTAATCCCCTCTGGCTCTTATTGAAGAGAACGTCACCGGTACGTGCAGGGCCTTGCGCATAAGGAATATTGCTGAAATGCCTGTTCAATTCCCTTCCTGATTTGAGTTCAGGTTGTATGAATGACTGTGCATTTTTAAGCATCGGACTTATGTTTTTTATTCCGGGCAGCAGATTTATACTTATTGTTGATTACTTAAATGTGAAGGTGATTGTTGCCCAAATCTCTGGAAACTTGAAGCAATTTTGGGTAATTGACTTCAATGAGCAAGGATTCTGTATAAAAAAATGAAAAAAATTGACTTAATGTTGACTGCGTTTCGCGATGGCTTCCAATCTGTATTTGGAGCACGTGTTTTTTCCCGTGATTTTCTGCCTGTAGTGCGGGAGGCTTCGGAAATGGGGATTCAACATTTTGAAGCAGGCGGTGGCGCATTGTTTCAGTCTGCATATTTTTATTGTAATGAAGACGCATTTCAGGTAATGGATCAATTTCGGGAAGCAGCGGGCCCCTCTGCAAACCTCCAGACTCTCGCTCGAGGGATCAATGTTGTCGGCCTGGATTCTCAACCGCGCGATATCATCAAACTTCATGCGCAACTCATGAAAAAACATGGCATCACGACGATTCGCAATTTTGATGCGTTGAATGATGCTGATAACCTTATTTACAGTGGAACCTGCATTCATGAAGCCGGATTGAAGCATGAAATGACCGTTACCATGATGGAGCTTCCTCCCGGATGCAATGGGCATACTGCGGAATTTTATGAAACAGTTTTGAGACGAGTCCTGGATTCGCATGTTCCTTTTGATTCTCTATGTTTTAAAGATGCGTCCGGAACATCCTGTCCGCAAAAAGTTTATAATACGATTAAAATGGCACGCCGTTTGTTGGGAAAGGAAATTCCGATTGTTTTTCACAGCCATGAAACTGCAGGATGCTGTGTCCTGGCTTATCGTGCGGCTTTGGATGGCGGCGCCAACCGTTTGGATTTGTCGATAGCACCACTCTCTGGCGGAACCTGCCAACCGGATATTTTAACGATGTGGCACGCTTTGCGTGGAACGGATTATACGCTTGATGTTGATCCGCAGAAGATCATTCGCCTGGAAGCGGATCTGAAAGAGGCTCTTAAAGATTATTTTATGCCGCCTGAGGCAACGAAAGTTGAGCCGTTGATTCCATTTTCTCCGATGCCAGGCGGTGCGCTGACTGCAAATACTCAGATGCTTCGAGACAATAACCTCATGGATCGTTATCCAGAATTTATCTCGGCAATGGGAGAGGTTGTGATTCGAGGCGGATATGGGACCAGCGTTACCCCTGTTTCGCAGTTCTATTTTCAGCAGGCATTCAACAATGTCATGTTCGGGCCGTGGAAAAAAATTGCTGACGGCTATGGCAAAATGGTTCTCGGTTATTTCGGCCATACTCCCGGAACGCCTGATCCGGAAGTTGTCCGAATTGCTGCGGAGCAGCTGAATCTCCCCCCAACACAACGCAATCCGCTTGATCTTAACGATGAAAATCCGGCTAAAGGACGCAAAGCCGCTGTGGCAATGCTGGAAGCCAATGAATTACCGACAACGGACGAAAATATTTTTATTGCTGCAACCTGCCTGGAAAAAGGAATTGCATTCCTCAAGGGTGAAGGCAGAATCGGTGTTCGCAAGAATGAACCGGCTAAAGAAGAGCCTGTTGTTTCCGGTGATGCTCCGTTAATTGTCTCCGTAGACGGGCAGGACTATAAAGTCGAATTGAAAGCGGATGGCAGCGCAGTCATTAATGGTAAAACCCTGACGTATAAAGTTCGGGAAGAGGTCGTCCAGAAAAACAGTCCTTCCCGGGAGAAAGCTGAGGCCGCCGCTGATTCCGGTAATTTCCACGAAGTTCGTGCTCAGGTCCCCGGATTGATCGTACGGTTCCTGGTTAAACCCGGTGATATCGTCAGCGCTTCTACGCCAATTATGGTTCTGGAGGCAATGAAAATGGAAACGATGATTATTGCCGGTCACGACGGACTTGTCGCTCGCTTTGAAGTTGCCGAAGGTGAACAGGTTCAGACTGGAGCATTGCTCGCGCTGATCAAGGGATGAGAACGTTAAAATGAATTTTGATTTTTTTAAAATATTTCAAGGTATTGACCTGTTCGTATATCAATTTGAACATGACTGGAAAACTGCCGTTGCCCGAATTGTTCTGGTTATCCTCGGGATTGTTATGGTTCACCTCGGTCGCAAAGGAGTCCTCGAGCCGTTGTTGATGATTCCGATGGGCCTGGGAATGAGCACGATCAATGCGGCAATGATGTTTTTTGATCCGATCAATATGGTCAAAAAGGCTGAAGTAGACCATACCCAAATTGGGACGTTGTTCTTAAATTCTATCGAATCGGATAACATGAATCTGATTACCCTTTGCCAGATTGACTGGTTGCAGCCGGTTTATACCTTCGCGTTCAGCAACGGCCTGATTGCCTGTCTGATTTTTGTCGGGATCGGATCCCTGCTGGATGTCGGCTTTTTGATGGCACGTCCGTTCCAGAGTATGTTTATTGCGCTTTTTGCCGAGCTCGGGACGTTTCTGACGTTACCGATTGCCATGTTATTCAAGGGGATGACCTTGGGCGAAGCGTCTTCCATTGCTCTGGTGGGTGGAGCTGACGGGCCAATGGTGTTATTCGGCTCGCTGAAAATGGCACCGGATCTTTTTGTTCCGATTACGGTAGTGGCATATTTGTACCTGGCACTTGCTTATGGCGGGTTCCCGTATCTGATTCGTTTTATGGTACCGAAAAAACTGCGCATGATTGAGATGCCGCAGGAAAAGAAACGCAGGGAGATTTCTTCTACGGAAAAACTGATCTTTTCTGTAGTTGCCTGCGTGGTTCTGTCTTTCCTGTTTCCTGTTGCTTCGCCACTGTTTTTTTCGCTTTTCCTCGGCATTGCCATCCGTGAATCAGGATTGGAAAAATTCCGTTATTTCGTCAGCGAAATCGTTCTTTACGGTTCAACTTTGACATTGGGGATCTTGCTCGGTGTTCTTTGCGATGCCAAGACGATTATGGATCCACAGGTTTTACCGTTGTTGATTCTCGGGATTGTTGCGCTCGGGTTGTCGGCGGTTGGCGGATTACTGGGCGGCTATGTCCTTTATTTTGTTACTGGCGGGAAATATAACCCGGTTATCGGAATTGCCGGAGTCAGCTGTGTTCCCAGTACTGCGAAGGTCGCACAGAAGGCAGTCGCTCATGATAATCCCGGTGCGATTATCATGCAGTATGCCCTTGGCGCCAATATCTGCGGAGTGGTGACTACCGCGATTATTACGGCAGTTTATATCTGCTTGATTGCAAATTAACTACGGAGCGGATAAAATGTTACAGGCTATACAAATCATGTTGGTTACAATCCTGCTTGCGATTGTGACTGGTTTTCTGGTTTCGTTTCTGATCTGGATTCTTTGCCGATTGCTTCAACCGCGGGCAAAGGCTTCGGATGAAGGCGAACATATTGCACTGGCAGTCGCGCTGGCTGTTACAAAAAAACAGAAACACTGAGGAGAATATTATGAATACCGCTGTCGGTCTGTCTTCGGAAGAAGTCGCAAAAAGCAGGGAACTCCATGGGCTCAATGTACTCGAGCCTCCGCCGCATCGTTCGGCATGGAGCATTTTATTGGGGAAATTCAAAGATCCTTTGATCATCATTCTTGCTTTTTCCACTTTGCTTTCCTGTCTGACCGGCGGCTGGGTTGAAGGGGCAGGAATCCTGCTGGCAATTGTGCTTTCTGTCGGAATCGGTTTTTTCAGTGAATATCGTGCCGGGCGGGAGTTTGATATTCTGAATAAGACTGAGGATGAAACCCCGGTCAAAGTTCGTCGTGACGGTAAGTTGATTGCCTGTCCGAAATCACAACTGGTAGTTGGCGATGTGATTGTGGTAGAGACCGGGGAAGAAATTCCCGCAGATGCCAGAGTGTTGGAAAGTTCTGAATTTCAAGTTGACCAATCCAAGTTTACCGGTGAACCGGAAGCTGTAATGAAAGTTCCGGCGACCGATCAGGCCTTTACCCCGCTGGCCCAGACGGCAACCTATGCTCCGGATATGGTTTTACGTGGATCGAATGTGATTTCAGGTACGGCAACATTGCAGATTACTGCTGTTGGCATGGCAACAGAAATCGGCCAGACTGCCAGAGCTGCAACGGAAATTACTGATGCAACAACACCATTGCAAAAGCAATTGACGCATTTAAGCAAAGTTATTGCTGTTTTCGGGATTTCTATTTCCTGTCTTTTATTTCTAATCTTGTTGAGCATTGCGTGGCAGCAGGATGCGTTGTCCTGGCCCAGACTGTTGGGATTTTTCATGCTGGCAGTGACTTTGATTGTTGTCACGGTGCCGGAAGGATTACCGATGAGCGTGACTTTGAGTCTCGCATGCAGTATGCGGAAGATGGCGAAAAGCAACTGCCTGATCCGTAAACTGCATGCTTGCGAGACTATCGGTTGCGCTACAACAATCTGTACTGATAAAACCGGGACGCTGACGATGAATCAGATGCGCGTCGCCAAAGCGGTTTTTCCTGCGGGAAGTGAAGATTTGGTTCGTGGGTCTCTTGCCGTGAATTCTACTGCAGAATTGAATGGGGAAGAGGTATTGGGTAATCCTACTGAAGGCGCGCTTTTGCTGTTTTTGAAATCGCAGGGTGTAGAGTATCTTCCTCTTCGTCAATCTGTAACGGTGGAGCGGCGCTGGAATTTTACGACCGAAACCAAATACATGGCGACACGTTTGACAACCGGGATGCTTTTGCTGAAAGGTGCTCCGGAAATAGTACTGGCGAAATGTTCTTCTTTTCGTGATGGCGGAAATGTTGTTGCTCTTTCGGAAGGGAAACGCAAAGAGTTACTCGATTCCTTCCGGGCAGAACAGGACAAAGGCTGTCGCACTCTTGCTTTTGCTTACTCCGAAAGCGGGAATGATCCGGCGGCAGCAACAGATTTGACGTATCTGGGATTTACCGCAATTTCCGACCCGGTCCGGCCGGAAGTACCGGCAGCAATCGCTGCCTGCCGGCAGGCGGGAATTGAAGTAAAAATTGTTACCGGTGACACAGGTGCAACTGCTGCAGAAATCGCTTCTCAAATTGGGCTGGATCCTGAAGAAATTATGGAAGGCCGCGAATTTGGCGAACTTGACGAAGTCGCGCGGGCAAAATCTGTTGAGAACCTTTCAGTGGTTGCCCGGGCAAGACCCAATGACAAATTGGTGCTGGTGCAAACTTTGCAAGGTCTCGGCCGCGTTGTCGCTGTGACTGGCGATGGAACGAACGACAGTCCTGCGCTTCACCATGCTGACGTCGGGATTGCCATGGGCAAAACCGGTACGGCAATTGCCCGCGAAGCATCGGATATCATCTTATTGGACGATTCGTTCCAGAGTATTGTCAATGCTGTTCTCTGGGGACGATCTCTCTATTGGAACATTCAACGGTTTCTGGTATTCCAGCTGACGATCAATCTGGCTGCAGCAATGATTGCTGTCAGTGGCCCTTTTTTCGGAATCGAAATGCCATTTACGGTGATTCAGATGTTGTGGATCAATTTGATTATGGATACGTTTGCAGCATTGGCTCTGGCAACGGAGCCGCCGGATCCGGCAGTCATGTTGCAACCTCCGCGCAAACCGGGTACGTTTATCATTACGCGGTTAATGGCAGAAGCGATTATCGGTGTTGCAGTAATTTTTACCGTGTTTTTCTTTGTCGTAATTTCCTGCTGGGAAACTAATGGATTGTCGGATCGGGAATTGACGATCATTTTTACTGCATTTGTGTTTTTGCAAATCTGGAACTTATGTAATGTCAGGGCGCTGGGAAATCATCGGTCTATGGTGACTCATCCTCCCAAAAACCCCGTTTTTACCTGGATTTTCCTGGGAATTATTGTGGCGCAGATCTTGATTACCCAATTCGGCGGAAAAATTTTTCGCACTGTGCCCTTGTCTTTTGCCGATTGGGTGTCTATAATTTGTATGACGTCCGGAATTTTCTGGTTAGGGGAAATTTACCGCTGGTTCAAGCGTCGTATGAAGTAGTGAGTTTAGGATTTTGGAACTGTCCGCTGTTACAGGATGTTCCAGCGCAATTAACAGGAATTCAGCATTCATGAGGTTAAAGCATTATTTTTATCGAAAATGGATTCGGCTTTACGCAAAAATTGTCAAGGAGAAAGCACCACCGGAATATATTGCCAGAGGCTGGGCAATCGGTATGTTTTACGGGTGTTTCATTCCATTTGGGGCACAGTTGCTGCTTTCGATTCCAACAGCCTTTGTTCTCAAAGGAAGCAAGATAGGTGCAGCACTTGGTACTTTGTTGACCAATCATATTACGATTTTTTTCATTTACCCAATGCAGTGTTATGTCGGCAGCCGTTTGTTGGGAAGTGATTTGTCTTTTGCTGCTATAAGAGACGCAATGGAAAATGTTTTAAAGGAGCAAAGCTGGAGCGCTCTCCATGCGATCGGGATGGAATTGGTTGCAGCTTTTTTTCTCGGCGGGGCAATTCTGACCGCGGTGATGACCCCTTTAACATATTGGTTCGTAAAACGTCTGGTGGTTCGTTATCGGGAACATCGGGCAAAAAAATTGAAAACAACTTAAAAAAGCTGTTTGTTTTTTTATCATAACCAAAAAAGGAGATTTTAATGCAATCGAACGATTCTTGTGAAAGGAAAAAATTATTATGTTAACGTTGATTTTTGCGGTGGGAATTGCAATGGCGGTATCCTTTGCGTGTTCGGTGATGGAGGCAGCATTATTGAGCCTTAATCCAGGAAAGCTGGCAGTAATCGAAAAGCGGCACCCGCGCATCGGTGCAATCTGTGCAGAATTCAAACGTGACATTGAAAGACCGATTGCTGTGATTTTGATTCTGAATACGACCGCTCATACCTTCGGCGCTTCGATTGCCGGAGCTCAGTTCGATAAACTGTTCGGAAGTGAATATATCTGGTTGTTTTCTCTCGTTTTTACCATTTTGATGGTGCAGTATACGGAAATTTTACCCAAAACCCTCGGGTGTCGGTTCAATACATTCGTGATGTCCAGTACTGCAGTATTGTTGAAGTATTCTGTAATTATCATGAAGCCGATGATCTGGCTGGTGCATTTTGTTAACCGGCCATTTGAAGGGAAGAGCGCTGAGAAAGATGTGTCAAACTCTGAAGTCCTTGAGGAACTGGATGCACTCGCTGTTGCCGCCTGCAATGAAGAGCATATTACGCCGGTTCAGGAGCAGATTATTCGCCAGATTCCCGGGTTGAAAGATGATACTGTTTCCGATATTATGGTCAGTCCGGAGGAAATGGTTTGTATTAATTCCGAAATGACTCGGGATGAAGTGCTCCAGGTAATGAAGAACAGTCCTCATTCCCGCTATCCTGTTCGTGATGGAAAAACGGGAACCAGGTTTGTTGGTGTCCTGACAATCCGGCAGATGCTTGTTCAGGATACGGACTGGATGCACCTGATCCGGAAGGTGACTGTAGTTCACCCGCAATGCACTTTGCTGGAAATAGCCGAAAACCTTGATCAGTATGATTCCAAGCTTCTGCTGGTCGGCGAAGATCCCGATCACATCATCGGCATGTTAACGACAAACGATTTGATTTCCAGCTTGTTTCGCCCCAATGAGGAGGAAAAAGAGGAGGAGGCCCCCCTGCAGTAACTGTGAATCAAAATGCGGCAGAGGAGTATGGCGGAAAGCTTGAAAATATTGACTACTTATGAAATATAGTCTTCCTCCTCTGTCGACTGGTTATTCCTGGCAATAATGAAGGAATATCACAAATTACAACGGGTTTCTCTGGTTGACGTTAGCAGACCAGTGTATCTTTTTAATTTAATTGTATTTCCGGTTTCTGCCGATTGTATTATGGCAAAAAACGGAAATACGTTGAGTTATGACGGTATGGAGAGAGTGCATTACGTTTCTGCGCTGACGTTTCCGAAAGCAAAAATTGAGATTCTGGAAGTATACCGGTAACGAATTGAGACTGGATGAGTGGGGTTCCGAGTAGACTTCAGAAGCTGATATTTTCTGTTTCGCGTGCTGAGCCAGTCGCAATACAATAGGGGGTTCCATCAAAAATTGAGATTTTAGAGTGAATTTCAAAAATCTCTCGTAGGACTTCTGGTGTCATTATTTCCTGGGGCGGCCCGGAATAACAGATTCTCCCTGCTTTCATCATCAGCAGTTCGTCTGCGCAAGAAGCGGCCAGATTCAGATCGTGAAGCACCATTACGATTGTCATTCCTTGTTTTCGGTTCAAACTACGGATCATTTCAATCATTTCAAATTGGTAACAAACATCCAGGAATGTTGTTGGCTCATCGAGCAGAAGGACACCGGGTTCCTGGGCGATTGCCATGGCGATCCATGCTCGTTGGCGTTCGCCTCCGGACAATGTTGCCATTGTTCGGTTCCGCATGGGGGACAACCGGGTCATTTCTAATGCAGAATCGATGATTTCCCGATCATGCCGGGAAAGTTGAAGTTGCATCCGCCGGTGTGGGAAACGGCCGAAAGCAACCAGTTCTCCCACCGTTATTTCTTCCGGTATGTCATGGAGCTGTGGAAGACTCGCTACATTTCTGGCAAATTCGCATGGGGGGAAGGTCTCAATATTTCTTCCATCAATACAGATGGTGCCGCAAGATGGTTTGAGAATGCGTCCGATCATTTTTAGCAGGGTTGATTTTCCACAACCATTGGGACCGAGCAGAGTAACTACGGATCCGGAATTGACAGAAAAAGTGATTTCCTTCAGAATTATTTTATTCCCATAGCCGCCACTGAGATCCCGGATATCAAGCTTCATATCGATACCTCCGCAACAACCATAGAAAAAATGGCGGGCCTAAAAGAGCCATGATAATTCCCACTGGCAATTCTGCCGGTTCCACAATGATGCGTCCAATTGTATCACAAATGACAACCAGCATTGCTCCGAAAAAGGCTGCTCCCGGCAACAGAAAGCGATTGTCTGGCCCAATAATCAACCGCACCATATGCGGTGCAATCAACCCGACAAAACCGAGCAGCCCGGCTACACTGACTGCCGCAGCGGCAAGGAGTGCTGCTGTTCCCAGAAGCAGAAAACGGCTCCATTCCACTCGAAGTCCCAGCCCTGCAGCAATTTCATCTCCCAGAGAGAGAACGTTCAGTTGTCCGGATA
>CALGPR010000264.1 GCA_937960425.1 uncultured Lentisphaeria bacterium | reverse complement strand
TGAGGAAATTGAACTATTGGAGAAAAAATAATTTCAATTTTCTGGTAAAAATATCTTTTCAGACCAATTAGTTTTATCAATTAAAGTTTTGAAATAGTTCTATGACAACATAGTTATTATTTACGAAAAAACATTTTCTCAAAATACTTGTAACGCGATCGATGTCTATTGATTGCCTTGCTGGTGTTAGTGGCAACTTTTCCATTATATTTCAAACTTTTTCATATCGAGTCTTGAATATGATACACAACGCTCACAAAATCAACTTTTCTTTTATCCTTGCAGCCGGAAAAGGATCTCGGATGGGGTCAGATACCATGCATAAGGTTTGTTTCCCCATTAATGGAATTCCTGCAATCCAACGGGCTCTTTCTTGTTATGAGGCAAGCGGAATCAAACAGCACCTGGTAGTCGTTGGGACTCTGGCCGGACAGGTGATCGATTGTGTTACAGAAAAATTTCCTAACACTCTCTTTGCCTATCAGCGACAGGCAAACGGTACGGCAAACGCAATTCGGGCGGCTTTAAATGCGTTTCCAGAAATGGATCCGGACGCAAATTTGCTAATTGCTGCAGGTGACCGTTTAATCGATCCGGCAGTATTGGAAAATTTCTATGAACTTTATTTTGAAAACAATTGTGATATCGCGCTCCTCTCTCTGCCCGGCGATAAAAAATCCAGTGGCGGTCGAGTTATTCTTGATTCTTATGATCAGGTTATTGCTATTGTCGAACGAGCAGATATCCGCCAGCGTGAAACGTTTCGCCAGTTGCGCAATGCAAAAACTGATTTTTCCGGGGATGCAATTATTCAATTAATGAGCGATATCTTTTTCGCCGGCGGCGAAGTTAAACCCAATAAATTGGAACTGGCGTTCGGAGATTTGTTTCTTGAAGCAAAAAAAGGAAAATCGTTTTCTACCGCTGAACTGCAACAGCGGATTCCAGAAGCAAAAACCCGTTTTGACTTTATTGACTCTCGTGGGATGCCATTTTCACTGACGCCAGAACAAGCGTTGGACAGCGGTTGTTTAAATACATCAGTATATTTACTGAAGCGGAAGACATTAGATGCGGCTTTAGCGTCTCTTGGCGCAAACAATGCACAACAGGAAGAGTATTTGACAGATATCATTGCAAATACCCGCGCGTTGGCAAATGGCGCAACGGTACGTATTGAACGGCTTCTGGTTGATAACCCGGAAGCCATTCTCGGATTTAATGATCCAGCGGAATTGCTGGAAGTAGAAGATACCATCCGGCATCAGCAAAATTCGACCTTTGGAACGGACTCGCTATCGGAAGATTTGTTTGTTCCTCTTAAAGACTGGCGTTTTGCGTTGAACAATGGCCTTAGCGGTTCTCTTCGCAATGAACTGATCGATACGTATGGAGATGACAATGCTGTGGTTGAACGGCAACTTGCCAATTTCAAGATACTTCTTGATTATACGGGAAAACATCTTTCTGAGACTGAAAAAGTTGGCATTGTACGCTCGCCTGGAAGAATTAATGTTATGGGGCGTCACGTCGATCACCAAGGGGGAAATTGCAATTTGATGACGATCGGCTATGAAACCGTAATGATTGTCCACCCTCGCAATGATGATACTGTCCGTTTGCGTCATGTCGATGAAGAACGATTTGCTCCCATGGAATTCCGGATTTCCGATTTACTTAAAGAACTGCCATGGGATGACTGGACGTCGTTGGTCAACAGCCAGAAAATGCAGGAATTGATTTCGTATGGAGTCAGTTGGGGACAATATATTCAAGCGGCGGTATTACGGTTTCAAAAACAGTTTTCCAGTCGGCGTTTGCGGGGAATGGATCTCTTTGTTTACGGCAATGTTCCGATGGCAGCAGGGCTTTCAAGTTCCAGCAGTCTGGTGGTGGGTACTGCTGAGGCTGTCGTTGAAGTCAATGAACTGAAAACACGGCCGGCGAAATTAATTACGCTTTGTGGTGAAGGAGAATGGTTTGTGGGAACCCGTGGCGGCAGCGCAGACCATGCCGCAGTAAAAATGGGCGAGAAAGGCAGAGTTGTCAAAGTCCGTTTTTTTGATTTCGGTGTAGAGGAAGTCATTGACTTTCCAGATAAATACATCATGGCGATCTGTGACTCCGGAATCGAAGCGCGCAAAAGCTCTGGAGCCAAGGATCAGTTTAACCATCGAGTTTCCTGTTACCGTATCGGTTTTATGTTGCTGAAAAAGATGTTTCCGCAGTACGCGAATGCACTGCACCATCTGCGTGATGTGAACACAACGACATTAGGGGTTCCGCTCTCCTGGATTTACAAGATGCTGCTGCGTTTACCGGAACAGGTGACGCGGGCAGAATTGGAAGCATTGCTCCCGGAAATAGATTTAACGGTTTTCTGGAACAGCCATAAAGAACCGCAGGATGGACAGTATCCGATTCGTGGAGTCGTTCTCTATGGCTTGGCTGAATGTGCCCGCAGTGCCAGATACGCAGATTGCTTGAAAAAAGGTGATATGAAAGAAATTGGCAAACTGATGCAACGTAGTCATGATGGAGATCGTGTATCACAAAACGGTAAGCCTTATAGTGCCCCGGTGGACAATGTAACACTTTTAAATTTGATTGAGGATTTGGAAAGTGGAGAACCGGAAAAAGTAATTTCTGCGCAGCTTTGTTATCAACCTGGTGCGTATGGATGCAGTCTGCCAGATATTGATCGCATGGTAGATCTGTCACTGGAATGTCCGGGCGTAGTTGGCGCGCAATTAGCAGGAGCAGGTCTTGGCGGCTGCATGATGGTAATGGTAAAAAAGAGCCATATGCAGGAGCTCGCTGAGTATTTGAATCAAAATTATTACGAAGCTGTCAATCGTAAATCCAACATTCTCTTCTGTACTCCAATTGCCGGGACTCGAATGCTGAAATTTACCAGGTAATGTTTTTCCTTCCTCATAACAGTATACTCTTGTCAAACAGCAAAAAGGGAATATATTATTGCAAATTCGAAATTTTTTCATGGCGATAAATCAGTTTACTCAGTGATTTGGAGAATGAGTTGAACAATTATAGAGAAGAAATGTGGTGTAATCGGAAAATCCTTGTCACTGGGGGTGCCGGTTTTATTGGTTCATATTTGGCGGAACGATTGTTAGAGGAAGGGGCCTCTGTTGTTGTTCTTGACAATCTTTCCACGGGAAAGCGGGAAAATCTTGAACCCTTTTATGCGTATGAGAAACGTTTTGAATTTATTGAAGGAGATTTGCGGGATCCAGAAGTCTGCAAAAAAGCTGTCAGCGGGTGCGATTTTGTATTGCATGAGGCCGCTTTGGGGTCTGTTCCCCGTTCGATTGCTGATCCGCTGACCACATTTGACGTAAATGCCAGAGGGTTTGCCAATATTATCACTGCCGCAAAAGATGCAGGGGTGAAACGATTTGTTTACGCTTCCAGTTCTTCTGTTTACGGGGATGATTCTTCCGCGGTCAAAGTTGAAGAGAAAACAGGGAATCTGCTTTCGCCCTATGCAGTCAGCAAACGCAGCAATGAATTACTTGCGTTGAACTTCGGAAAAGTTTACAATTTTAAAACGATAGGGTTACGCTATTTTAATGTCATCGGCAAACGTCAAGATGCGACAAGTCCTTATGCTGCAGTGATTCCCCGTTTTATTGCGGCCTTGAAAGTACACCAGTCCCCAACGATTTATGGAGACGGGACCAATGCCCGGGATTTTACTCATGTCCAAAATGTCGTCGAAGCCAATTTGTGTGCCCTGACGACAAATCATCAGGATGCGTTTCATCGAATTTATAACATTGCCTGTGGGAAAAGTACATCGCTCATTGAACTTTTTTATTTGTTGCGTGCAGAAATGGCAAAGCGTGACCCTGAAGTGTCAGGAATTGAACCACTCTTCGGCCCACCACGACAAGGTGATATTGCTAACAGTCTGGCAGAAATCTCTTCTGCAGCTGAATTTCTGCAATACTACCCGATCTTTCATTTGCAAGAGGCAATTGCTTTTCTTTTTTCTGAAGAGTCGGATGGGAAAAAATGCCAGATATATCGTCATAAATAAAGTCAATATAAACAACATAACTAACAGGGAAACAACTTCAAAATGAAAATTATCAGTATTGTTGGTGCCAGACCGAATTTCATGAAGGCTGCGCCTTTCTGCAAGCCATTGGCACAATATCCGGAAGTAAAGCATATTCTTGTGCATACCGGGCAACATTATGATGTTCGCATGTCAGATTCCTTTTTTGTCGATCTTGGCATTCCGGAACCGGATTATCACTTGAATATCGGGTCCGGCTCTCATGCGGAACAGGTCGGCAAAACAATGATTGAATTTGAAAAGGTGGTCAAAAAAGAAAACCCGGACTGGATCGTCGTTATTGGCGATGTCAATGCGACATGTGCTTGTTCAATTGTTGCCAAAAAAGAACATGTTAAACTTGCTCATATTGAAGCAGGGCTGCGGTCTGGCGACATGGATATGCCGGAAGAAGTCAACCGGCTTGTCACCGACCGGTTGGCAGACCTTCTCTTTACTCCCGATAGAATTTCAAATTCCAACCTTGCCAGAGAAGGAGTCCCGGAATCGAAGATTGCTTTTGTCGGCAATATTATGATTGATACCCTGGAATCTCAGCGGGCAAAAGCGGAAAAACTTGATGTAAACGGAATTGTTCAAAAAGAATTATTGATTGCCGGAGAAATCCCGACGTTGCAAGATGGGAATTTTGCAGCCATTACCATGCACAGGCCCAGTAATGTCGATCAGCTTGACACGTTCGGGCCACTGGTAAATTTCTTAACCGATGAAGTAGCTTTAGACATGCCGCTGCTGTGGCCGATTCACCCACGGGCGAGGAAACAGCTTGAAACATTCGGGTTATGGGATAAAGTGCTGGCCACAAAAAATTTAATTTTATTAAATCCCTTAGGTTACCATGAAATGCTTCGCTTGAATATGGGAGCAAAGTTAATGCTGACGGATTCCGGCGGGTTGCAGGAGGAATGTTGCGTATTGGGGACGCCCTGCCTGACATTACGTTGGAATACAGAGCGGCCGGTAACATTGCGTGAGCATGGTGGTGCTTCCATGCTTGTGGGCAATGACATTGTCAAGATCCGTACTGCATATCGCGATGTAATGAGTTCGCCGAGGCAGCCGCAAAGACCGGAATTATGGGATGGGCATACAGCGGAACGGATTGCAAAAATAATGGTTACCGCAAAATAGTAAATTGCCCGAAATCCAAAGAATGCAGAGAACGCAGAAGAGCGTTCGAAAAAAGGTTGAACGCTCTTTTGTAGTTTTTGATCCGATTATCAGCAGGATTTGAAAGTTCTCGACTATGACAAAACCTCTTCCTGAATCAGATTTTATTCTTTTTCTGCGACACTGTTGTTTTGAGACAACAGTTCTTCGTGCTGCCCCGGCACGGCTTATGCAAATCGAGCAACGAAATCTTCAGGCCTTAGGGTACTATTATCTGGCAAAAACACTTCCTGCGGAATATCAGAAAAAATGGGGTGCTATTTACCGGGCTCAAAGTCTTCATGATGTCCAGCTGGAATATGCTTATCGCCGCCTGCAGGCTTTTTTCCTGAACCAGAACATCCGTTATTGCCCGCTCAAAGGCGCAGATCTCAGTTGGCGGGTCTATCCGGTTGGGTCACTACGAAACAAATGTGATTTGGACATTCTTGTTCATCCAGCAGACTGTGATAAAGCTTGGGAAGTATTGCAGAACGATGGCTGGAAAGCCCCCTATCAGTATCGTCATGATCATCACTATCCGGCAATGACGAAAAATGGTGTAACTTTGGAACTTCATTTCAATCTTCCTAATTTTGAAAAAAATACGGAGAATATTTGGAATGATCTCCTCCAGGTAGATACGGTGCAATATCAGGTTCCTCTGGAATTAAATTTATTAATGCTCTTTCATCATTGCCGCCATCATCGTTGGAGCGGGGGGATAAAGTTGCTTCTGGATTATGCTTTTCTGCTGAAGCAAGAGTCAACAATCGACTGGCAGAAATTAGACAGATACGTCCACTATTACGGAATTGCTTCTCCGCAAATATTTTTTGAAGCGTTTTCCGATTTTTTTCCAGAACAATTTCTACCATCTCCCCCAGGAACCACTCGTGAAATTTCAGTAATGCTTCGCAATACAATTCTATTTCCATTTGCATGGAAGCAAGCGGCACCCGAAATCGTGATGTCTTCGCGAGAACGTTTTCGTATTGGTTGGTGGCGAAAGCGCCTGAAGGGAATGTCATTATCGGCAATTCGCTTGAAGACCCATAATCCTGAAGGCAATTACGGAAAATTACTGTTGGGTTTTTTGGCTGTCGGGAAGGAAAAAGCTCTCTTGGGCTGGCGCTACCGGCATGGTTCAACAAATCAAGAGTTACAATCACGCCTCAATGAATGCGAACAGATCGAAAAGTTTCTGGCAAATTCTGAAAAGCTGCCTTCTTTTACCGGGTCTCCCTCGCCCAAGCGTATGGAAAAGTAAAAATCCGTTAGCAAAATATTGTATAATCCTGGCAAAACTTCGTCAATTTTTGTTCGGAACAGCTTCTGGAAAATAGTCTGCATTAGAAAAAATGACTTGAATTGCAGCCAACTTCCGAGTTCTCTCAAGACCGGGAATGATACAGGTCTCAAACTACAGCTCCCAAAAAACTCTTCTGGGACGGTTCACCGTATTGCTTTGTTTCAATAACAGGAACGCAGATGCGTAATTTGAAGCACAGATTTCAGCGCATCTGCTGTTATCTCTCTTTCACTCCGAAAAAGAACACTCTTTTCTTCGCCGGGAACCATCACAAAGCTGCTGTCCGAAAAATGACCGCACATCCCCGGCGCTTCCAGGTGTACAAACAGCGCAACCGCATCCGTATGCAGCGCCAATGCCACACTCTTCTCTGATAATTGCGAAAACAATGTGGCTGAAATATTGGCTTGCGGTAAATTATATCTTTTCCACGGTACGGCAAAAGCCGCATTTTCATGCTCTCCCAGCAGCATCCCTTCACCATCATAGGCTTGCGCAAAAATCCTCCAGAATCCATCCTGCGGCGCAAACGGCCACTCTTTCGGAGAAATCATTCCTGATATTGCAGCTCCTGCTCCATGAAAATTTGTCGTAAACTCCCGATGATCCCGCACTTTACCGTCCCATGTCACCGCTGCCACAGACAACTTCATTTCACAACATTCTTCCATATCACAGACAACTCGAAATTCCAGTTCCCCGGCAGAATTCAAAAACCCCATCCCCAACACCGGATTATAAAATCGTTTGGCATGGTACTGTAACTGTTTCCAATTTCCGTTATGTTCTATGCTTGACCAGGAAACTACCGGCCAATTATCGTTCAGTTGCCAGTAAAGAGTCCCCATGCAAATCGGGCGCGTAGAACGCCAGTATTCCACCGCAGTCTTAATTGCCAATGCTTGCTGAAGCTGGCTTACATAAAGAAAATGCTCAAATGAATCCGGCATCCGGAAATATTTTGAAAACATCCCGATAATTGCCCCGTTTCCAACCGGAGATTTCTGATGATGATCCATCAAGGGAGAGAAGACATTCCATTCTTCTTCCGGTGCAAATTCCGCCACCGTCTCCAGTGACGGATAAGACTGAAAACCAAACTCCGAACAAAAACGCGGCCGGACGTTATAATAACTGGAAAAATCTTTGCCGCCATGCCAGACTTCCCAGTAGTGCATATCCCCACAGAAATCATTATGCCAATTGTCGCTGAAATCATCCGGCCCGGCACAGGGCGAACTCGGCCAGAAGACTCGCGAAGGATCTTCTGCAATCACCGCTTTGCCGATGACTCGGTTGAGCCGCTGGTAATTTTCCCGGTAAAGTTCCGGTTTTTCCACCGCAGCAGGATACCAGTTCAATGCCCCCTGCACTTCATTGTCGCCGCACCAGATAACAACCGAAGGATGGTATTGCAGCCGCCTGACCTGATAACGGATTTCTGCTTCTACATTGCGGCAGAATTCCTCTGTCGCCGGGTAAAGTGCACAGGCAAACATCATATCCTGCCAAACCAAAATGCCATGCTGGTCACAAAATTCATAAAATGCGTCGTCTTCATAGCGCCCGCCGCCCCAGATCCGAATCATATTCATATTCGCATCCAGCGCATCGTAAAGGCGGCGCCACAATAATTCCGGAGTTTGCCGTGCAGGAAAAGCATCAGCGGGAATCCAGTTTGCCCCTTTGGCAAAAATATCAATCCCATTCACACGAAATGTCATGGCTTTTCCCACACGATCCGGATCATTGCACAATGTAAGTTCGCGAAGGCCGATTTCCTGAACAATTTTGTTGGATTCGCAGGCAACTTCCAATGGATAAAGCGGTTGTTCTCCATATCCGGCAGGATACCATCGCCGGGGAGATTCAACCGTCCAACTCGTTTCCCAGGAGCCTTCCCCCGGGACAACCATGATTGTTTCCCTGCGGGTCTCCTCTTGCAATGAAAGTTCCAGTTCCCACTCGCCGGATCTTACCGCAACGTAGTCAACAATTATCCGGACAATACAGCAATCGCCGGAAAATGACTGAATATTTCGAACCCCGGTCAAATAAGCGGTTTGCACTCCGAATAAATGACATTTTCCGTAAATTCCGCCGGTAGGGACGCTGACGCCCCAATCCCAACCGGCTTGGCATTGGATTTTCCGCAGGAGGTTGAGATGACGGAAGCGTTGCATAGACGAATCGGGAATCGGGAACGGCAGTTTTTCAGCCTCAGCTCTTCCCGCGGCGGCAGGAGAATGAATTTGAACTTCCAGATGATTTTCCCCGCCTGTAAGCAAATTTTTTACTGGAATATCCCAGGACCGAAACATATTGCACGGTTCTGCTGCGACCTGACCATTAACCTTGACCGTAGCAATTGTATCGATGGAGTCAAAGTGAAGAATTACTTCATCAGCATCTTCCCATTTCAGTACATAAGAAAAGTCAGTACTGTATGTGAAGTCTTCTTCTGCGAGAAATTGAATTTCCTCTTCCTGTGCCCCGAAAAAAGGATCAGGAATCAGATGGTGTTTCAGGAGAGTATCGGCAATATCACCGGGAACTGCAGCGGGAATCGGTTCCGTAAGGAATTTCCCGGAAAGAAGCCATTGCCCTCGCAAATCATACTCCATACCCTGTCTCCTCCTGTCTCCAACGTTCCGAGAGAGAAACTCCGGATTGGAGACTTACCCTCTACACGAACGGGACAAAATATCTGTCAAATTTTATTCGTTGACGACTGCAGAAGTAATGACGACGTTTTCTTTCGGTACGTCACTGTGGCCGCCGCGATTGCCGGTAGCCACTTTCGCGATTGCATCAACTGCATCCATGCCTTCAACGACTTTGCCGAAGACACAGTAGCCGAAATGCTGCATCGTTGGAGCTTTAAAATCCAGAAAATCATTATCCACCAGATTAATAAAGAATTGGCAGGTTGCGCTGTGCGGCGCACTGGTTCGTGCCATGGCAATTGTTCCGCGCTTGTTGGAAATCTGATTGTCTGCCTCGTTTTTAATCGGAGCATTTGCTGTTTTCTGGCGGAATGATTCGTCAAACCCGCCACCCTGAACCATAAAACCATTGATGACCCGGTGGAAAATCGTACCATCATAAAAACCGCTCTTGACATAGTCCAGAAAGTTTTTTACTGTTTCCGGAGCTTCCTTTTCAAAGAGTTCAATCTTGATATCCCCTGCGGTCGTCTTGAGTGTAACATTCATGGTGTTTCCTGCTTCCTTTCCTTTAGTCCGATTAGCAAATAACGTTTCAAATTGGGTATAAAAAGGCGAACGGATTCGCCATCATCAATTACCGGCAAAGTAAAATCTTCTCCGTCGATGCCGTAGCAAACCGCTTGATTGAAGGTTCGTCCGCGTGCAGAAGGAACCTTCGCCAATGTTATGGAAAAAGCACCGGTTTCCGGATATGGTGGCACATCGCCCGATAAATACTGCTTCGCTCCCGGATCAGGAGTCAGCGACCCGGAACAATTCAGCAGATGACAACTCCAGCCTCCTGTTTCCGGATTTTCATAGGTTGAAATCAAAATGTTGTCCGGCGCATCTGTTGTGATCGCCGCCCCACCGACAACCTGATTGAGATCACGGGCGATAATATTCCGTCTTTCTTCATCTTCTCTGGTCGGTGGCTGCCAGAAATTCAGTGGTCGTCCTTTGTTTTTCGCGTCAGAAAGCTGATAGAGCGGGCGCACCAGCAGCTGAACATCCGGGACCCGGTAAAACATTCCAGAGCCAACAGCACGTGTTTCCAATCGTGACAATCCGAGCTGTGCAGCAACTTCCAGATCCGAACGGTGCTTTTTCAGATCCTCAGGGTCACGCTCTCCGGCATTGCCGGTCCAAAGGATTTTGCCTCCGTTTTCCAGAAAATTTTTCATCTCCGCAAGTTCCGTATCGGTTAAAAACCGGATCCCGGGAACAATCAGAAACTCGATTCCTTCCATACGGCTGCTGTTCCAATCGTGAAGGTTGATCAGTCGGTAAGGGATATTTTTCATCTGCATCGTCTGAATCAAGCCGATTCCCAAATCCCGGGTTTTCATAAAGTCCGGATCGATTTCCCGGTTGAGAATGGAATCATAAACGGCAATTTTTGCCGGGTTGCGGTACCGAACCAGCCAATCGGCGTGAGCGGTTTCAAAGTCCCGCAAGTTCTTCGCATAATCACCGATCCAGAGATGGTTGCTGTACAGGGATAACATCCAGGTAAAATCCCGCAATGCCTCATTGGGGGGATAATAAAGGCTCATAGCCGGTGCATTGTGTTGAAGGGAAATCATGGTTCGATGCGCAGCTTCCGCCAGAAATTCCGGCCACGAATACCGCAACTGCCCGGCATAAGCCTCTTGAAATCCCCAGTCAAGTGCAGGCAATTCGTCAAAGACATACGCAAATGGATTTTTGGCGACAAAACCGCGGGCAACGTAATTCGGCCGCATCATTTTGTATCCTGCAGCAGTATAATGGTCGACAACCGCCTGATGAAAGTCCGTAATTGCACGGTATCGGAACAATCGCCAGGCGATAAATTTCTCTGAAGAAGTCGCTTGAAAGAACTGTTCGGCTTCCGCGCCAGGCGCAGGAAAGGAAAAGCCTGTTTCTTCGGTAAAACGTTTCCGACAACTCGGGCAACCGCAGCAGCGTTCATCCATATATTCTGCATCATCGGTCATAATCCCATCGATACCGGTAGCATAGTAGCGATCGAGCAAAGCAAAATAGCGCGCGCGCATGTCAGGATTCACGGGGCAGAGCGCGTATGCGTTATACATGCCAATCTGGAGCGGTTTTCCTGTTGTAATGGAACATTGTAGAAGAGAACTTACCGGAACTCCGTTAGAAAGTGCATCAACATCAACGGTCCAGCGTTCTGTTCCCCACAGTTCATCCCCGGGATCCGGTTTGGGATGCAAATGATTATGCATCAGTGTCGAAGAGTGATGTTCAACAACATAAATTCCGTATTTATGGCACGCTTTTACTGCCATTGCCAACCGTTCAATCAGACGGTCGAAATGAGCGGCATAGCTCCAGAGAAAGTGTGCCCGGCTGGACGTCATCACATGGGTTATCCCCCGTTCCCGCATGGCCTTTGCCGCGTTGTCAAAATCCTCTTGAGTCCAATGGAAATACTCAGCTTCATACATTCCCATGAAACACCATTTTGCCCGATAAGGATCGGTTTCAAAAGGATATTCCGCTTCCTCTATTACCTCTGCGGCGAAACTTTGAACGATGAAAACGAACAGCAGCAGGAGCACTCGGGCTATGGATTTCATGATTCCTGTTCCTTTACTTTACAATAATACCGGTCAAGTTCTTCTGTGGAAAGCGATTCCATGCGGAGATTTTCGGCAGCAAGCATAGCTTCCAGCGCCTGAAAACGGCGCTGGAACTTCGCACATGCAGCGCGGAGAAGCGCTTCTGCCGGTTGTTTCCGGAATCGCGCCAGATTGACAACAGCAAAGAGAAGGTCGCCGATTTCTTCATGGATCTTTGCGTCATCTGCGGCAGCCAGCGCTTCGGCGACTTCATCTGTTTCCTCCCGTACTTTTGCAAGGACACCGGAAATGTCCGGCCAGTCAAAATTGACCTTCGAGGCACGTTCCTGAATCGTCTGGGCAGTGCGCAGTGCCGACAGAGATGGCTGCAACTTGCCAAGCGCAGAATCAGAAATTCCATTATGCCCTTTTTCTGTCGCTTTGACCGTTTGCCAGATGGCTTTGACCTCTTCGGCATTCTCTGCGTGCAGACCGCCGAACACGTGAGGGTGGCGACGGATCATTTTCTCATTGATCAGACGCATGGCGTCTTCGAAGGTAAAGCGACCCTCTTCTTCCGCTACGGCGGCCATGAAAACAAGATTCATCTGGACATCGCCAAGCTCTTCAGCAATGTGAGCATTATCGTTTTCGTCAATGGCGTCAATCAACTCTGCCGCTTCATTGGCAAAGTGTTCCGTAAGGGAACGTAAAGTCTGCTTGCGGTCCCAAGGACACCCATCAGGAGCGCGAAGACATTTCAGAATATCAAGCAACCCTTCGGCGGTTGCGGGAAATTCTCTTTGGCCGGCCATAAAAAATCCTCCCGAAAATAACGAATGCGGGAAAATCATTTGTTTGCTAAAAGATTTTCCCGCTTTTGAGTTAATTCTGCTGCGTCTTTGCCCACGAATCTTTCAGCGTTACCGTTCGATTGAACACCATTTTTTCCGAAGTGGAATCGGGATCCACACAAAAATATGCCTGCCGTTCAAATTGCACCCGGTCGCCGCAATGGAGTTCTGCCAGTGCCGGTTCAATGTAACAGGGTTTGACCGTTAAGGAATCGGGGTTCAACTGTGTCAGGAAATCCACATCATCTGCACCGGGATTTTCAACCGTGAAAAGGCGGTCGTACAGCCGCGCTTCAGCAACCTTTGCATGGTCGGCGGAAACCCAGTGGATCGTACCTTTGACTTTGCGGCCGTCCGGGGCATTCCCGCCGCGTGTTTCCGGATCGTAGGAGCACAACAACTCAATTACATTCCCGTCAGCATCCTTAATAACTTCTTCGCATTTGATGAAGTATCCATACCGCAGCCGGACTTCCCGTCCCGGAGCCAGACGGAAAAATTTCTTCGGCGGATCTTCCAGAAAATCATTCCTGTCGATCAGCAAATGGCGGCAAAACGGAACTTTGCGACTTCCAGATTCCGGGTCTTCCGGGTTATTGATTGCGTCAAGATAATCGGTTTCCCCTTCCGGGAAATTGGTGATTGTCACTTTCAACGGATTCATCACTGCCATATATCGTGCTGCAGAACGATTCAGGTCCTCTCGAATGCAGTACTCCAGAAGCGCCACATCCGTCGAGCTGTTAAACTTCGTGACGCCAACCATTTCACAGAAACGCCGGATTGATCCCGGGGTATATCCGCGGCGGCGCAACCCGCATAATGTCGGCATACGCGGGTCATCCCAACCATTAACATGGTTTTCTTTGACCAACTGCAGCAATTTCCGTTTGCTCATCACCGTATATGTCAGATTCAGCCGTGCAAATTCCGTCTGTTTAGGCGGATCCTGAAAGTCCAGCGCATCCAGTACCCAATCATACAATGGGCGGTGAATTTCAAACTCCAGCGTACACAGCGAATGGGTAATATGTTCAAAGGCATCTTCCAGGCAATGGGCGAAGTCATACATCGGGTAAATGCACCACTTGTCCCCCTGCCGGAAATGATGGACACGGCGAATCCGGTAAATTACCGGGTCTCGCATATGAATATTCGGAGAAGCCATATCAATTCTGGCACGCAAAACCATTTCGCCGTCGGCAAATTCGCCATCGCGCATCCTGCGGAACAGATCCAGATTTTCTTCAACGCTGCGGGCACGACCGGGAGGTTCCATTCCCGGAGTATAGAGATTGCCGCAATATTTTTTCCATTCTTCCGGCGTCAAGTCGCAAACGTAAGCCTTATTCCTGCGGATCAACTCTTCCGCGCATTGATACATCCGGTCAAAATAGTCCGATGCATAATAGAAGTGTTCTCCCCAGTCAAAGCCAAGCCAATGAATGTCTTCGCGGATGGAATCGACGTATTCGGTGTCTTCTTTGGTCGGGTTTGTGTCATCCATGCGCAGATGGCAAACTCCGCCGAATTCTGCGGCAATCCCGAAATCAAGGCAGATTGCCTTGGCATGGCCAATGTGCAGATTCGACTCTGCCGTTGTGTTTATTGTTCTCCACGTCCGCAGCAACCATGTCGCGGATAAAGTTGCTGTTTACTGGGGTTGTTTCGCTCATATTATCAGTTGCTCCCTATATATAGAAATCATTCGTATTTGCAGGTATATTGTCCAATTATTTTCTGCCAGAGAAAGCCAGAATTCTTTCTGAATTTCTCAGTAAAAATATTTCGGGAATAAATGGTCCTCGATACAATACTTCTCCGGGACAATCTTGTCAAATACGCCATATCTTTCG
>CALGPR010000263.1 GCA_937960425.1 uncultured Lentisphaeria bacterium | reverse complement strand
CCGATCAAATTCATTTTGTTACGATAATGATTCACTGAACAACAAAGGAGAAGGACAATCATGCAAAAGAAATGTCTACTGGCAATCCTGGCCATGCTTACCCTTGGCGGATGTATTGTAATCGCGGGAGGCGAAGCGGAAGATGCTGCTGCTGAAACAATCCTGAAAGCATTCTATGGTGGCGATCGGGACACCTTAAAAGCAAACAGTAACCCGAATTATACCGATCAAATCATTGATGAACTGATCCAGACAGGAGCCCGTTCCCGGGAAGTTTTTGGGAATTTTGTCAAACTTCACCGAACGAGATGTGAGGAAAAATCCCCTCAGATCAAACTCCAGATCATGGAAATGGAGTTTGACACAGGAATTTATTATGGCTCGATTTTTTTAACAGCGGACAACAAATTATCCGGCTTGAGTTTCATGCCAATCTGGAACTCCGACAGCCCGTTGCCACAGCTTTCACAGGAAGAGTTATTGCAGGACTTTGACTTTATGGTCGAAACTCTCCGTAAAATTATGCCGCATACCGCAGTTCTCCGTGAAGTCTACGGAATTGATGTCTGGAAAAATCTGGCAGAATACCGGAATAAGATTTCGGAAAAAACAACACTTGCAGAATTCTGCGGCCTGGCAGTAAGAGCATTGACCTCCTGCAACGGCCATCACCTTTTCCCCTCTGATGGCAGCGCCCTGAAAAATTCCGTGTTACGGGAACGCTACAAAGATATCCTTTCCGATGAAGATATCCAGGCAGGAAACAATATGGCAATGATTCTCATGACTTCATTGGATGTGTTTAAACGACTGAACGTCTACAACCTGCCTTTGCAAAAACGTGACGGGCAATATTATACGGCGGCAGAAATTGTCGGATTCGGAGAGACTATCCCCAAATCGTCCACGCTGCTGACAGTAAATGGGATTCCGGCAGCTGAAGCCGAATCTCAAGAAGCATTTTCTCAGGAAAATCGTTTTAAACTCTCTTTTTTGCAAGTTCCCCTTTCGCAGTCCGGCGTTGAAGAGCTCCAATTTAAAACCCCGGACGAACGCCTTGTCACCATTACCGTTGATTCGACACGTAGTGATTTCTCCCGGAATCTGTTGCTCCCGGGAAAAACAATTCCTAAAATGGTCCAATACTGGCCGGAGTTGGAAACGATTTATGTCCGCATTCCCCGTATGACTCCTGCAGACATTGACTGGTATCTGGAAGAAATTGATCGAGTCCTCGATGGAAAGACAGCCCAAACTGCCATCATTGATATCCGTTATAACCCCGGCGGCAGCGACGCTGTTGGAACCCAGGTTGCCTCAAAGCTGTCGGCAAAAGAAATCCAATGTAACTTAGCCTTTGCTTTTAAGACAGACCCGTCAATTGTTGATTATGTTACCCAAAGCGGGATTTCTCTTGAAGAGACAGAACTGAAGACAATTGATTTTTTAGACAACGAACCCTATTATGTCATAACCTCTGAATCCGTCATTCCCGGCCAAGGCAGCGCTGAATCGCTGTACATCCTCACGGATGAGATTTACAGCGCAGCAGGGACGTTAACCATGATTGCCGGGGAAAATGACCACATGCACACATTGGGACTTAAAACGGAAAAATTACTGGGTGGCGGCGTTGACCCGTACCTTTTCCAATTACCGAACTCCAAGCTCTTTATTTCCGTTGAACCGATTATTGATATTACGAACTGCCGAACTGCAACCGACGTCATGCATAATCAGGTAGACATTCCCTTGGAGCTGAGTGAAGAAGCATGGGGGCAATACCTTGTCACTCCGGTTCCCGCAGACAATCCTGAAGCGCTGAAACATTATCTGATAGAAAAAGATCCCTTCGTTCAGGAAGCTCTCCGGCAGGCAGGGAAATTAACACAGGAAACTATACAGTAATTTTTCTTTGCTTCTCGTGCGCTTTCCTGCCTTTCCCTCCGGGCTTTTTCCCGATTCACCATTTCTTCGGAAAAAGTCTCAAGGAAAGTATGCGGCGCACCCCACTTGCAAAACCATTGAATTGCATGTATCTTTTACAGGCGTCTGAAAAAATTGTGATCTTCGTTCAGACGATCTTATACTTTATTATAAAACAGGGGAATATCATGCAGCTGATCCAATGGGTTGCCTGTGCCGGAAGTCTTTTTTTTCTTTTTATCGTAATCGGTGCAATTCTGCAGAAACGTCTCCAGGAAGCCTACGCTCTTATATGGATCCTGCTGTCGCTGATAATGCTGGCAATTTCGCTTTGGACCCGTTTATTGAATCTGCTCGCTGAACTACTGGGAATTCAAACCCCGGCATTTGCCCTGCTTCTGCTGATGTCCTGCGGAACGTTACTGCTGTTGTTCCAATTGACAATCGTACTTTCCGCGCAAGCAGAAAAAATACGCAGATTGACCGAAGAAGTCGCATTGTTACGTGCGGAGAACAAGACGGATCAGGAATGAGACTCCCTTCCCACGTAAAAACCTTCCTCTGGGGCAGTGCCATTGCCATTGCAGGCAATATTGCCGTCGGCTGCTTCAATTTTTTCGTCAGGCGAACCATGGCACTATCTTTGCCGCAAATAGAATACGGCGCATTTTACGGCTATTATTCTTTGTTGTCTCTTCTTCTTGCCTTTACTGAATTCGGCCTGCTCAACACCTGTTCGTTACTCACGGCACGCGCCCCGCAACGAGCAGCAGGACCGTTTTCAGCGGTTTTTCTGGCAAAAACGATTATCGGAATCCTGCTTTTCTTATTACTCGCCTCCAGTTCCGGAATAATCGCGACAAAGTACCTGGAAGGCGTTACCACTGCGGCAGTGCTCCTGATGGGGCTTCTGGTCATCACCCAACCAGTGGAAGCGGTTTTCGGTGCGTATTATTCCGGTCGAAAAGCTTACACAACTGCAACTTTTTTCAATACCGCAAAAGCAGCAATGCTTTTCGGTCTGGTTTTTGTGTTGAGTAAAGACTGGTACTTTTCCGGCAGCGCGATTGCATTTGTTGGGGTGCCGCTTGTGTTCATTCCGATTCAACTGCTGTACCTGGCCAAACATGATGGAGTTCACTTGCATTTCCGGGTCTCCTCCCGGCAATGGCGCAGCCTGACGGGAGTTACCGGTTCGCTGGCCTTCGTGACCATGGCGCAAAACATTCTTTTCAATATGGATTCTGTAATGCTGACTGCCATCCGGGGCGTGGAAGCAACGGCACTCTATAACATTGCTCTGCCGATCACACAGCTGATCTTTGCGATGCTGGTCTTTGCAAACGTATTTCTGCCGATTGCGGTGGATTTAGTGAAAACCGGCTCCTATCCGCAACTGCGTCGTTACTGCTACGTGGCAGTAGCCGTTGCTGTTCCCGCCGCAGTTGCCGCGTGGATTTTTATGAAATTTTTCGGAGGATGGTTGATTGGATTCCTTTTCTCGAATGCCAATCAAGGAGCAGCCATCGTCCTGCCAAGCTTATGTGCCGGATTCATCTTTTACGGCCTCGGTTCTTTCCTTGCGCAAATTCTGACGGCGATGCGGAACTTCCGGGCACTCGTCGGAATATCGATCTTTACCGTCGGATGTAACGTTTTATTGAACTTCTTATTAATCAAAAAATACGGGTTGACCGGTGCTGCCTGGGCAACCGCTTCTTCCTATTGTATTTTTGCCATTTTGACGGTCGTACTGCTCCTGCTGACGATCCGCCGCAAACAATCAGAGGACTCGCAACCATGACCGCCATCCATACTTTTGCAATCTGTGCATACAAAGACAGCCCTTATCTTGAAACACTGATTGACTCCTTGAAAAAACAAACTTTTCAAGGTTCCAGAATCCTGCTGGCAACCTCGACGCCTTCCCCTTTTCTCGAAGGCGTGGCAAAGCGTTACGCCCTGCCCTACTGCATCAATCCAGAACAAAAAGGAATTGCCTCTGATTGGAACTTTGCGCTGGCGTGCAGTGAAACAGAACTGATAACTATTGCGCATCAGGATGATGTATATTTTCCCGACTATGCACAACGTATTATCGCAGCAATGCAGAACAATGCGGATGCAACGCTGGCATTCACCAATTACGGAGACCTCTGCGAGGGAAAACTCTATAAACACCGGCTCTATCTGGAAATCAAACGGATGCTCTTATGGGCATTTTATCTGAAAAGATCCCATCGATCAAAATGGATGAAAAAAAGTGCGCTCGTCTTCGGTAACGCCATCTGCTGCCCGAGTGTAACCTTCCGTCAAACTGGTGAGAAGCCGATATGCTTTGACAACACCTTCAGCGTCAATCTGGACTGGGCAATGTGGTTGAAGCTTGCGGAGAAGCCGGGAGCATTTGTGTATATTCCCCAAATGATGATGGCTCATCGGATCGCAGAATCCATGGAAACAGCCAATGCAATCAAAGACAACCGACGATATGAGGAAGATTTTCGTATTTATGAAAAAACCTTTGTCCCTGTTTTTTTTATGACTTGACTTTCAATCTTGCGTTAATGATGTATATTTAGTTAATTGTATTTGAATTAAGACTATTCAGACGGTTTGTCGTATAACACTATTTTTAGAAGGTAGACCAAGTTGAAAACTGTAAGAGTCAGCATCCTCGGCTTTGGAACTGTCGGCGCAGGTGTCGCCCAGATTCTGCTGGAGAACGGCGAAGTCATCGCCAAACGTATCGGCGTAAAACTGGAACTCATTCGTATTGCGGACCTGGATATCACCACGAGCCGCGGCATTACTATTCCGCCCGGAATTTTGACAACAAGCGTCGATGAAGCGATCAACGAAGCGGATATTGTCGTCGAATTGATCGGCGGAACCACCGTAGCAAAAACTTTTATTCTGAAAGCATTGAATGCCGGCAAGCACGTCGTTACCGCCAATAAGGCTTTGCTCGCAACTTATGGCGAAGAACTTTTTGCGGCAGCGCAAGCCAATGCTGTTGACCTCTATTATGAGGCAAGCGTAGCGGGTGGCATTCCGGTAATCAAGGCTCTTCGCGAAGGCCTTGTTGCGAACCATATCAAAGGCATCTACGGCATTATGAACGGCACCTGTAACTATATCCTGACTCGTATGGAGCAGGAAGGTGCAGATTTTGAACCGATTCTGAAAGATGCGCAGAAGCTCGGTTATGCGGAAGCGGAACCATCACTGGACATCGACGGGTTTGATACTGCACATAAAACGGCAATTCTCGGCGCACTTGCTTACGGGGAATGGTTCGGAATTGATGAAGTTTACGTTGAAGGGATTCGCAACGTTTCTCAGATTGACCTGAAATTTGCCGACGAGCTCGGCTACCGCATTAAACTTCTGGCGATCATAAAAGAAGTGGACGGGAATGTGCAGCTGCGCGTTCACCCGACTTTGATTCCGAAGACGACAATGCTGGCTAATATTTCCGGAGTCTTCAACGGCGTAGCAATCGACGGCGACATGGTCGGCCGTACCCTCTTCTACGGACGGGGCGCCGGACGTGAAGCGACTGCCAGTGCAGTCGTTGCCGACATCTGCGACGTTGCATTGAATCTTGCGAAAAATTGCGTTGGCCGTGTTCCGGCATTCTGCAAAGGCAAGCAGTTCTGCGGGCGCACCTCCATGGACGATATTATTATGCGTTATTACCTGCGTCTGCTGGTTACAGATCAGCCAGGCGTCCTTGCCGAAATCACTTCAATCCTCGCACGGCACGGGATCAGCATTTCCAGCGTTGTTCAGCATGAAACCAATGCAGCGGACGGGGTCGAACTTCTGATTTTGACCCATCAGGTCATGGAACGTTCCATCAAGGCAGCAATTGCTGAAATTGAATCCCTGAGCGTCGTTTGCGACAAAGTGAAACTCTTCCGAATTGAGGATATCTAAGATGGGACAACATACTGTTGAAAAAATCGGCGGCACCAGCATGACCCGCTTCGGCGAGTTGATGAATAACATTCTGATTGGGAACCGTTCTGGTAAAGATCTTTACAATCGCATTTTCGTGGTATCCGCCTACGGTGGCATCACCAATCTTCTCCTGGAAGACAAAAAGACAGCAGAACCGGGAATTTACGGAAAATTTGCTCAAGGCGATCCGTCGTGGGAAGCGGCACTGGAAGCGACCCGACATCGGATGATCCAGCTCAATCGCTCTTTTGCTGACCTTGGTTTGGATCAAGATGCTGCAGACACCTTTGTCAACGAGCGCATGGATGGCATCAAGGTTTGTTTGCGCGACCTGATGCGCCTGCGCTCATTCGGCCACTTCCGTCCCAATGATTACCTGCCGGCAACACGGGAATTTTTAAGTGCCGTCGGAGAAGCGCACAGCGCGTTTAATTCGGTGGAAATTCTGCGCCATCACGGAGTTAATGCTGTATTTATCGATCTTTCCGGCTGGAAGGAAAATACCGCTTACAGCATGGAACAAATGATCGAGCAGCACCTTGCCGATGTAGACGTTCAGACCACCATGCCGATTGTTACCGGCTATGTCAAATGTGCCGAAGGAATTATGAACAGCTTTGATCGCGGCTATAGTGAAATCACCTTCAGCAAGGTTGCTGTTGTCACCGGAGCACGCGAAGGGATCATCCATAAGGAATTCCATCTTTCCACCGGTGATCCGAAGTTGATTGGTGCGGACAAAGTCAAAACCATTGGCAACACCAATTTTGACATTGCCGACCAGCTTGCAGATATGGATATGGAGGCGATTCATTCCAAGGCCTCCAAAGAAATGGAAATGCGTGGGATTCCGATCCGGGTCAAGAATGCATTCGACCCCTCCCATCCTGGCACGCTGATCAGCAAAGATTACATCTCTCCGGAACCCCGTGTCGAAATGATCTGCGGCCGCAACGACATTATTGCGGTAGAAGTTTTTGATCCGGAGATGGTCGGGCAGAGCGGTTTTGACTTCCGGCTGATGGACAGCTTCAACAAAAACAAAATCAGCTACATTGCCAAAAACACAAATGCCAATACCATTACCAATTACGTGTCGGAAAAGGCGAAAAATCTCGACAAATGCCTTGAGCAGCTCGAACAGCAGTTCAAGCATTCCAAGATTACCACGAGTAAAGTCGCGATTGTTGCCGTTATTGGCAGCAATATGAAGATTCCGGGTTTTCTCTCCCGAGCTGCAAATGCCCTTGCCAGAGCAAACATTAATATTCTTGCGCTGGATCAGTGTATGCGCCAGGTGAATATGCAGTTCATTCTTTCCCGTGACGATTTCAAGGCTGCGCAGATTGCGCTTCACCGGGAATTTGTCGAAGAAAACAACGATTGAGTGCTTTTTTTCATAAGCCGGAACTCCGAAAAACCTTGCGGAGATTCCGGCTTTTTTATCAAAATATCCCCAACTGAGAAGGATTTATTTCAATGTATTTAGGACGAATTGTTGCCGTAGGTATCACACCTGAAGGAAAAAGCTGCGCGATGTATCGTGTTTCTTCCCGTTCGTTCCCGAACCGGGAATGCGTCATCAATGGAGAAACAGTTGCGGTAATTCCGCGTGCCGGGCACGAATCTGATCTGCGCCGCAACCCTTACATTGCTTACAATTGTGTCCGGCTTCCCCGGAACTACGCGGTAGTCAGCAATGGGTCTCAAACCGATCCGATCGCCGAAAAAATTGCCATGGGAATGCCGCTTCGCGACGCCTTTACACTCGGCTTGCTGGCACTTGATTATGAAAAAGATTCCCTTGACACGCCTCGAATCGTCGCAGCGATCAGCCTTAACGGCAAAGAATCCTGCCTTGGGATTATCCGCAAAGATGCAGTAATTGTCCGCAGCTTTGACCTTGAGCCGGGGGAAGTTCGTTATCTTTCTACTTATGAAAAAAATGCTCCAGCATGCGCAAACATCGATACTGCGTTTGCAGCAGCCAATGCGGAAGAAGGTTGTGATTATATTATCGGCAAAGGGGTATTTGCCGACTTTACCAATGCCGTGACGGCTGCGTCGGCTTATGCCTGCGGCGATCACTTTGAACTCGCTGCGAAAATTGCGCAATAACTTCCGAACAGCAAGCAGGAGTGCATCATCAATGGGCAAAGAGTTTCTTACAACCCTGAATCCTCAGCAACGGCGCGCGGTCGAAACCATAAACGGGCCGGTTCTGGTACTTGCCGGAGCCGGAACCGGTAAAACCCGCGTCATCACCTGCCGAATTGCCCATATGATTGATTCAGGCATTGATCCGAAACATATCCTCGGGTTGACCTTTACCAATAAGGCAGCGCGGGAGATGCGGGAAAGGCTGGCTCAACTGATTTCGCAGGAAACAGCAAAGCATGTGACACTTGGAACCTTTCACTCCTTCTGTATGCAGATTTTGCGCAGGGAAATCAAACGTCTCGGTTATCTGCCCGGATTTACCATTGCCGACGAATCCGATCAGCAGGGCTTCCTCAAACAGGCAGCCGGAGCAATCGGTATTGCCAAAGGTGACATTTCTTTGCCCGACAGTGCCGCTTATATCAGCCGGATGAAGAACGCCCTTCTCTTTCCTGCCGAAGCAAAAAAACTTGCGGAAAACGACTATGAAGTCATGCAATCGCAGCTTTATGGGGAATACCAGTCGATGCTTCAATTGCAGAATGCCGTCGATTTTGATGACCTGCTGCTGCTGACCTATTCCCTTTTTGAACGTTTTCCGGAAGTTCTGGAAAAATATCGCAACATTTACCGCTATCTTCTTATCGACGAATACCAGGATACGAATGCAGCACAATTTACAATGGTAAAGATGCTTGCAGGGGCAGAGCCGAACATTTGTGTCGTTGGCGATGACGACCAGAGTATTTACGGTTGGCGCGGTGCAGATGTCAGCAATATTCTGGATTTTCCGCGTTTTTTTCCGGGGACAACAGAGATTATGTTGGAACAAAATTATCGTTCCACAGATAAAATCCTTCAAGCTGCCAATGCGGTAATTTCCGGCAATCCAAAGCGGTATGCCAAAAAGCTCTGGTCAGCGTCAGGCGAAGGCGAAGATATTATTGTCGCAAGACTGGATGATGGCGAAGCTGAGGCAGACTTTCTGGTCGGTATGATTCAGCAGGAAAGGTCGAATACCCGCAATCTGGCCTACAGCGATTTTGCGGTTCTCTATCGGTCCAACCATCTTTCGCGTCAGATTGAGCAAACCTTTCGCCGCGCAGGGATTCCCTACAAACTTGTCGGCGGCCAGGAATTTTTTAAACGCCGGGAAATCAAAGATGCTGCCAGCTACCTGAAACTTCTGGTTAACCCACGCGAAGACCAGAGTCTATTGCGCATTCTGTCCGTCCCTCCTCGAGGGCTTGCAGATAAAGCGGTGGAAAAATTAAAAGAACTTCATTTGCGGGATCATAAGCCGATGACAGAGTTGCTCGGATCCCCGGAATTTCAGAAAGAGATGCCGGCAAAGGCTGCAGCAAATGCCGCAGAACTGGCCGATATCCTGGCAACTTTCCGAAAGCGTTTCGATGAAAATTCCGGCCCTCTGGTAAATTTAGTACATGAATATCTCGACAAAGTCGGTTACTTATCCGGCTTGCAGAGGATTTATAAAGACATCGAAGATGCGCAGAAACGCCGGGAAAACATCGATGAATTTCTCAACGCAATTGCTCAATATGAGGCGAAGAGTGAAGAAAAGCCGACGTTGGGGCAGTTTCTGGAAAACTTTGCACTCCTTGAAGAAAATGACCGAACTGACGACGAAAGTGAAAATGGCGATGGAGTAATCCTTTCCACCGTTCATGCGGCAAAAGGGTTGGAATTTACCAATGTCTTCATTATCGCAGCAGAAGAAAATATCTTCCCGCACGAACGAGCCCTGGAAGAAAACTCCCTTGATGAAGAGCTGCGTCTTTTTTATGTGGCAATCACGCGGGCACGATGCAAATTGTGCATCACTTGTGCAGCGCAACGCCTCCAGCATGGCCGAACACGTCATCAATTACCGTCTCGATTTCTAACGGCGCTCCCGGAAGAAATCACCCACTGTGGAGAACGTGATGATTTCCTGAGAACATTAAACCAGGATGAGTTAACTGCTGCTTTCGCCAATATCTTCGCCATCCTCAAAGATTGATACTTTTTTCTGCAATGAATTTGCGGAAAGATTTGAATCATTTATATTATGAAAAATGCTGTTTGCATTGCTTTTCATGAATTTCCGAGGGCACTATGAAAATTAACGAAGACATCCTCAAGGCGTTGCAGAACGCCATTAATTCGTTTGAATCCATCAACGAATTTTCCAAAAAAACTAATGTAAAATTAGATACACTCAGCCGTTTTCTCACAAAAAAGACACGACTGATTCAAAAAGACACCTGGGATAAACTCTATCCTCTACTTCAGCCGTATTTAAACGAAGAACCGGAAAAAGACTTCGGGGAAATCTCTCCGGATCAGTTGACTCTCCCAGCGAACCGGCCGAGAATGCACCATGATCTGGAATCTCTGACGAGTGATGAAAAAATTTTGCTTGACGCCTTTGCCGTCCTTGACGAAGCAGAACGGAACCGGCAGCTTCTGGCGATTGTTGAGCTGTCAAAAAATAAAATTCAAAAAGAGCGGACGGAACAATGAAA
>CALGPR010000262.1 GCA_937960425.1 uncultured Lentisphaeria bacterium | reverse complement strand
GGATATTAACCACTTTATTTGCACCCATTGCCAGGGCCGCCTGGTTCATCTGCAACAGGCAGTTATCAATTGTGACGGTATCTGTGAAATAGGCAGTTGTATTGCTTTTTGCCACGCTGCCGGTGAGGACTGGCAGCCCAAAGAAATAATATCCGTAGATCGTGGAATTCAAATGCGCAATTCCCTGGGTTCTTTCGGTATCAACCCCCATGTTGTTAAAACGGTATCCGACCTGAACACTGCTGCAGCCGGATAAGGCAATGACTGAGCAGGTCAGGAGAATTGCGGCAAGCTGTGCATACTTCATCTGTTTTCTCCTGTTGCAGTTATTCTTTGATAGCGACGTGCCTCTATTTTGATTCTCCAAGTCGTTTCAATGCTTTATGGCCGATATCACGGCGACAGAAACAATCTTCCCATTCAATGCAATCGACTGCTGCATATGCTTTTTTTATGGCTTCAGCAATATCTTTCCCTCGGGCCGTTACTCCAAGGACACGTCCCCCATTGGTGATAATTTCCCCGAATTTCTCGGCAGTTCCAGCATGAAACACAATTGCCCCGGTCCCTTCAGCCTGGGGAATCCCGAAGATCGGGAATCCTTTTAAATATTTACCAGGATAGCCGCCGGATGCCATTACGACACAGACTGCCGGTTCCGGAGACCAGGTAATTTCCGCTTCATCGAGTCGGCCATCAATTGTCTTGACCATAACGTCAAAAAGATCTCCTTCAAACCGACTTAAAACGGCTTGAACTTCCGGGTCTCCGAATCGGACGTTGAACTCCAGCACCTTCGGACCTTGATCCGTTACCATAATCCCGACAAAAATCAACCCTTTAAAGTCGAGATTATCTTCCCGGATCCCTTCAAGAAAGCGGTCGAGTATTTCCGTTTTTACCCGTGCAGCCATTGCGTCATCAATGACCGGAGCAGGAGAATAGGCTCCCATTCCACCGGTATTCGGGCCTTCGTCATTGTCATAAGCACGCTTGTGATCCTGGCTGCTGGCCAGTGGAACAATCGTTTTCCCATCGGTCAAGGCAAGGATGGAAGCTTCTTCGCCGATCAGGCATTCTTCGACAAGAACGCGTTTCCCGGATGTACCGAACGCTCCGTTGAAACAGTCACTGACAAAATCGATGGCATTATCCGGGGAATCCGTTACAATTACTCCTTTCCCTGCAGCCAGACCATCTGCTTTGACAACAACGGCTTTGGCTCCTTTGTTGAACAGCCGTGCGATATATTCGACTGCGGAGATCTGGTGGTTAAAACTTTCTGCTCTGGCCGTGGGAATATGGTGGCGGACCATGAAGTTTTTCGCAAAAGATTTGCTTCCTTCCAGTTGGGCCGCTTCTTTCGTCGGGCCGAAAATTTTCAGGTTGCGCGCCCGGAAAACATCTACAATCCCGGCACATAATGGCGCTTCGGGGCCGACCACGGTAAGGTCAATTGCATTTTTTTCGGCAAAATCCGCCAGTGCGTCAAGCTGATCTACGCTGATATCCACACACTCAGCGACTGCTTTGATACCCGAATTCCCCGGCGCGCAATAGACTTTATCGACCTGCTTGCTTTGTGCGAGTTTCCAGGCAAGGACATGTTCGCGTCCGCCGTTGCCGATTACCAATACCTTCATGAAAATGAATCTCCAGATGCTTTTGAACT
>CALGPR010000261.1 GCA_937960425.1 uncultured Lentisphaeria bacterium | reverse complement strand
CCCTCAAGACATTGAAAAAATAATTTATTCTGCGGGCACTGCCCCCAGACTGGATAGAATTTGCGGCAGAAGTTGTTTTTTACGGCTGAGAACCCCGGGCAGATCAAAAAGATTTTCTGCAATCGGCTCGTAAGGAAGCGCTTTGGCAATATCTTTGTTGCCGACAAAGAGAAGCAGGGAGGTAACGCGCACTGCATCTGTTGCCAACAGAGCGAAAAAGTCCAGCTTGTTTTCTTCGACTTCTTTTTGCATCGCTTCAAGCAATTCGTTTTTGCGTTGTGTAACCAGTTCCAGATTGGTTTCCTCCACCTGAGCAACAGCGAAAGTATAGCCACTGTCGGAATAATCTTTGCGGTCCCCATTGATGACTTCTGCTGCCGGTTTTGTTGCCAATGGTGAATCAATCCGCAGCATTTCCATCATCAAATCTTCACCTTTGACTCCGGATATTTTTTCAAGCCATTCCAGCATCCGCCGGTCAATTGCTGTGGCAGTCGGAGATTTGAGAAGCAAAGTATCTGAGACAATTCCTCCCAGAAGTAATCCGGCAAGCTCCGGAGTGAGGCTTTCTCCAGCGGCCCGGAACATGGAAGCAACCAGTGTACAGGTACTGCCGACAACATCAGCCGTAAACTTAATCGGATAAGCCGTTGACATCATGCCCAAACGATGGTGATCCACAACTTCAATTACTGGAATTTCATCGACTCCGGGAAGACTTTGATCCAATTCGTTGTGGTCGACAAGAATGACGGAATACGGGTCGATGTCAGAAAGTGCTTTTTTCGTTACCACCCCGGTCAGTTTTCCCTTTTTATTGACTACAGGGAGAAGGTCGGAGTTGGAGTTTAAAATGCGTGCCCGGCAATCTCGAATTCGGTCGTCAGGAGATAAGATCAATGTATCCCCCGGAAAATCAATGCAGTCCAGGGGCGCAGCAAATTTGAGTCTGCGGATGATTGATGCGGAATCAAGCGGACTGCGGAGAATGGTAACATGGCGTACTCCTGCTTCCCGGAGAATCAGTGGCTCAACCGGGCGGGATCCGGTGACAATCAACAACCGGGTGGAGCGGTCAAGAGCGCGCAGATGAATATCAGGACGATCTCCAACAATAACAGCAAGATTATGGGTATCGCGGGGAATTTGTTCTTCAAAGCTCTCAAATGCCATCGCAGCAACATAAACTTCAAATTTTTCAATGGCGGATGTTTCGTGCCCGACTAAAATTTCTGCCTCAAGGACATTACTGATCAGATCGATAGACGTTGTAACGGAACGTCCTGCCAAATCGTTTCCATCATTGCTCCCAATGTTCAGCAATTGAGAGAGCAATGTCACTGCACTGAGCATGCCGGCATAGGCCCCATCGGATTTCACCACGGGGAGTTGTGCGTTGCCGGATTCACGGAGAGTTTTTACTGCTTCAAAAAGGGTAGTATTGCCGCCAAGAGGTTCAAACGGCAGGGCGATGTCACGGATTTTGGGCGCCAGGTCTGTACATTGCTGCGGAGGAACAATGTTGAATTTTTGGAAAAGAAACGCTGCACGTTCCGGCATTTTTCCGGGGCAAAGCGGAATGACTTCTCCAAGATTTTGGCGGTTTCGTAATTCTGCAAGTGCGTAAGCACTGGCAATGCTGTCAATATCCGGGTTACGGTGTCCCGTGACG
>CALGPR010000260.1 GCA_937960425.1 uncultured Lentisphaeria bacterium | reverse complement strand
CCCCTGGATCGTGTGAATTCCACGGCAACATTGCAGAAAATGGTTCCATATACCCATTCTTTATCCTTGCTGTTCATGAAGACGTAGTTGTCTTTGATGCAGTGAATGGTTATCGTGTCTGAAATGCAAATCTGGGGCCCAAGCCATGAATCAACCACAAGTCAAAGTAAAAAATATTTCCCCGATTCCTGCAGGCCGAACTGCCGCAATCTTGGAAGAAGTCCGGGGCGCCATTGCACCCCCACCCAAATACAGGAACAGTGATATTGGAAGGTTATGATAAAATTTTTCAAGAACGGCTCAACAGCCTGGTTGCCCATAAACTACCATTTTTCCGGGCAATTTCCTACCGGATCGTCAACTCGGTAGAAGACGCTGACGATGCCGTTCCGGGTGCGATGATCAAGGCGTGGAAATTTCGCTGGCTACTCCGCAAACCGGAATCAACCGAAGGATACATTGCGCGAATCGTTGTCCGCGAAAGTTATAACATTCTCCGGCGGCGGGCAAAGGAACAGAAACTAGCCGAAGAATATGAAATGCCTGTGCCAAACGAATCGGAACTGTTAAAGAAACTGGATCACGCCATTGCACAATTGCCGGCGTTATACCGGGAAACAGTACATATTGCATTACTCAGCGGCGTTCCGTCAGAAGAAGCGGCACGCATGCTGAAGTGTTCAACAAATACCTTGTATCAACGAATTCATAAAGCGAAGGCTTTACTGAAAAATAATCTGGAGGACGATAAAAATGAATGAAGAGAAACTGACTGAACTGCTGAAAAACAGGCAACAGGCGGCGATACCGGATTTTACAGTTTCTCCGGAAGGCTTTCAACAGAAACTGGCTGTCGAGATCAATCATTTCAAAGCTCGCACCCGTAGAATTTATAAAACGCTCGGCGCCATTTTTGTCATCACTGCCGGGATTCTTCTGTATCAACTTCATGTACCCACTCCGAAAGCCCAGACAGAAAACCCGGCACAGGCACTTTTGGCACCCCTGGTGGAAATTCAAAAGCTTTTCACCCCTGATGTCGCGTTGCTGATGATCAACGACGAGCTGGTTACCGGGGAACGGTTTGCTACGGGCAAAGCACACAACAACATCGCCTTGAAGGTAACTGATTCGGCGACAGGAAAAGTATTCACACTGGCGTTTGCCGGAGCCGATAATGACTCCCTGCAGTTGGATTCCCCGGAATGGACTGGAGATATCATCCTGTCACGCAGCGATGAATCGACGCTGGTCATCGATTTGACCTTACGCTGCAAAGACTGTACACGCCCCATACAAACGATTGTAACGATCGATGACAAAGCCGATAACAGCCAAATTGACACTTTATACAAAGAGGTTCGACTGACATGAAAACGATTATTTTGTTAACGTTTCTCTGGATGGCATCGTTTCCGTTACTTGCATCAGAAAATTTGCCATTATGGTCCGGTCGGGAACAAACCTTGCCAGGGAACGGGAAATGGGAGTTGCTATCTTCACATGGACGGGTTCTTGCGACAGGAACCGGCGACATAAAAATTCAACTTGCTGCGCTGGCGGACGGTGCTCGTGTTCAGGCAAAATTGAAAACTGAGAATAATACGCGCGACGTTACCCTGCTTTCTCCACGGATTTTTGCCGGTATCGCAGCAACCTTTGCTTGCGAAGGCTCTTCGCCTCTACCGGAAAAGTTCAATGAATTGGGAATGGTTGATGCAAAAGAAATTACGATATACATGGACAGTGCTACTCCGATGCCGCGAATCCATATTGCCGATAAAATGATGGTAGTTGAAAATGATTTAACATTGGTTTTTCCTCAAAACGAAGACTTTCCAATCCAAATTGGACAAAACTGGGAAAAAATAAGCCTCAACACAGCTAAGCAATCAGGGACTCTTGGCGTCTATATTAATGGGAATGATCAAACGGTAACTTGCTGTGGCAACGGCAATTTCATAGAAATGCTCCAGGGAAAAACCAAGGTCGTTCTTTTTGAGCCGGATTTTGACCTGGATGAACCAAATAATATTATTACAATTGAGAATTTGATGGAAGGATATCAAAAATGAAAAAGACAGCGATTGTGAATGCGTGCATTCTTTGCACAGCTCTGCTGTTTCCTGCTATCACGCTGAAAAGTGCTGAAACCTCTGCTGCTCAGGAAACCATTATTGTCCCGACAGTTGCAGTCCTGCCGTTTGAAGTACGGACCCGGGATGGGAAACAGGCCGACGAAGGGAAATCGGTCTCGGAACTGATTTCGATTGCCTTACTGGAAAATAGTGAAGTTGAATTGGTTGAACGAGCGGAACTGGATAAGGCAATGGATGAACTCCAGCTTTCAGTCAGTGGATTAACGGACAAAAACAGCCAGAATCAACTGGGAAAAATCACAGGAGCAAAAATCCTGGTTACTGGTTCAATTTTCCGATCTGGAGAAAAAAATTATCTTGTGGCCAAAGTCATCGGCACAGAAACCAGCCGCGTCGTCGGATGCAGCGTTTCCAGCAGCAGCGATGCAATGG
>CALGPR010000259.1 GCA_937960425.1 uncultured Lentisphaeria bacterium | reverse complement strand
TGCGAATGTCTTTCCCAAAGCATTTGCCGATCAGGAACCCGAAGGGAATTGATCCGATAAGATAGCTGCCTGCGATCAATATAAAATAAAAGAGGAAGGAAGTCATGTTTGCTCCGGAAAAACCGTTGTACGGCTTGTTTCTGTTGTTTTTGTCAAGTATTATATATTGCTGTGTTTCACTCGGGAGGGAAACATATTTTTTGTATTATTTAATATGCCGTTGCCGGGCAAATTTTCAAGTTGTGCGGAAATGGTTTGCAAAAGGATTTCTTTTTTTATGAAAAACGCCAGAATACTTTATGACCGCAGTTGTGTCAATTCCGATTTATTGTACTCTTGCCATTTTAAGGCAGCGGATCCTTTTTGTTATTTTGAACACGGTTCTGACCGGGTGATTGCTGTTTCCAAGCTGGAATTGGGGCGTGCTCAGAAGCAGGCGCGGCGCGATGTGAAAGTCGTCGATTCGGGCACTCTGGGGACGGGGGCGCCAGCATCGGTATTTTTTGCTCTCTGTTGTCAATATGGCGTGAAGAATGTACTTGTGCCAGTAAATTTCCCCTTTGGGATAGCAGAAGAGCTTCGGGCACTTGGGGTAAACGTGCAGCTGGGGCCAGAGCCGTTCATGCCGGAACGTGAATGGAAAACGGAACAGGAAGTCGCTATGATCATTGAAGCACAGCGTGCAGCCGAATGTGGATTGAAGGCAGCGCTGGAACTGCTCCGCAATTCCGATATCGCTTCCGATGGAAAACTGATGTTTGACAACAAGCCTTTGACTTCAGAATTTTTACGCGGAGTCATTGATGCTGCCATTCTGCAAGCAGGGGCGCTGGCAGAAGACACGATCGCAGCAGGAAATCTTGATGGAGCCGATCCGCATAATACCGGCAGCGGAATCCTCTATGCGAATTATCCCATAGTGATGGATATTTTTCCCCGATCGATGCGAACCGGCTACTGGGGCGATTTAACCCGCACCGTTGTAAAAGGCAAAGCTGCCGATGTTGTTAAGCGTGCTTTCGATGCAGTTCTTGAAGCACGTGAGGCAAGCAAATCCCTCCTGCATAGCGGTAGGACTGGGCGGGAAATGCATGAATTTGCTGCAGGAATTTTACGGAAACACGGCTTCGAAACCGGTATTCGTGATGGCGTCTGCTATGGTTTTTTCCATGGGCTCGGCCATGGTGTCGGCTTGGATATTCACGAAACACCGCGTTTAAGTCCCGGAAATAACCGGCCGTTGCAAGGTGGGGAGGTTGTCACAATTGAACCCGGGCTTTACGATCCAGCATGGGGCGGAATGCGCTTGGAAGACCTTATGCTTGTCGGAGAGATTGCCAGTAAATGTCTGACCGAAGCCGAAACCTTTTTGGAAATTTCCTGAGGGTGGGGAAGGAATTTTTTGAGGATTTCAGTTGTTTTTTTGACCGAATCACTGTATAGTATAACGATACAGTAGAAAATGTCGGCGGCAGGAAAAAAACTTCGCCGCTCGGCGGTTTGTTAACATGCGAAACGAATTGATCGGTCATGAACGAGAAAAACCTTGAAGATCTTCTGGTGGCGGCTGCAAGCAACAGTTCCGTCAAAACGCTTGAATCGTTATTGAATGAATTACGCACTTCCGGGAAACTCGGAGACAGCGGAATAATGGAGAAACTTGATTCTCTGCTTGACAGCTGGGATGACGATCTGACTGCCGCACAAGCGTCTTTCTGTATGGAGCTTTGTGCACTAAGTATTGCAGATTCCGCCTCGCGTCGCCGTTCCGTTGCTGCCGCAGTCAAAGTTTTACTGCCTCCCTATTTAAATAAAGCCGGTTTTGTACGTGCCATTGGTGCGCGGGATCAGGCTGTCCCGTTGCGGGATGTCGCACGCCGGTTTCGCAATCTTCTCCAGTTGAAAACTGGCATGACGGTTTTTATCGGTAGTACTGCCCGCTGGGGAGTCATCAATAATATTGATCCGGTCAGTGGACAGGTGACCATCCGGGGGCTCCATGGAACCAGTTCTGCTTCTTTAACGTTGCCAGCGGTTTTGAATGACGCCAAGTTATTTAATCCGCGGCCCGACGTTCAGAAACTTTCCGACAACTTGCGGCGTCCTTCGATTTCCGGCGCCGATTACCGCAGAATCGCTTCCGCCAAGTGTTTAAGTATTCTCAGTGCTGAAGATATTCGCCGTATGGCGATGTCAACCTTGACTCCGGCTATTTTTTCACCTGAAGAATTTAAAGCGTGGTATGAATCGGAAGATAAAAGTGCTGGCAGCGCTGCGTCTCAAAGTGGCGCCCGTAACGCCAGCCATGCTCGCAGCCTCCAGGAAATGCTGCTGATGCTCCAGAAGGAGGCTGAAGCCCCGAAAGTTCCAGCGTTCAGCGAAGAGAATATCAAGGCATTTACACTCTTTTTCAACAACTTGAAGCAGGCAGTGATCAATCGCGAAGTGTTGGTGCTTGCGCAAGTGATGGTATTGCTGCGGGATCGGATGACGGATGAGGAACTGAAGGTAGTTTTTGCCGGTTTACCTGCGAAAACACCGTTCCTTCCGGCAAATCCATTGACAGTACCCTTAGATGTGTTTGCTGTATATGGGGATTTAAATGTCAAAGCGCTGGATAAGTTGTTTGATATAATTTTGCTGTTGATGCCTGAAGAGTATGTTTCCAAACTGGCGACGCGATTGCCGCTGAAGGCTTTGAATATCCTTGGCGAGAAATTGTCTCCCGAAGGCTTGAATGCAGTTTTTAACCAGCCGGGTGCAGGATCCAGTTCCGACCTTTTGCTGTGGATCTGGAAGAACCGCAAAAAGAATTCTCAGGAATTCCTGCCGCTGGTGAATTTGCAGAGTGTCGTGCGGGCGTTGAATATGGGAAAATTGCCTAAGGCATGGGGCGCTGCCCAACGTGAACTGAAAAACCAACTTCTGGACAAAGCTGACTTTCAACAGCAGTTGGTAGATAATGTTGACTCGACTCGTGCGATTACCAATGCGCTTCAAGGTGCTCTGTTTTTCACCTCTGGAGAACAGCAGAGTATGTTGGTGAAATTTTCGCGCCTTTCCAAGGATTTGCGGGAACACCTGGAAAGTGGCGCAGGTCACAAGCTGCTTGATGCGGAACAGAAGAAGGCTGCCGCGAATGCTGCCCGCAATGAAATGTTGTATACCTCTGTAAAGGCACATCAGCGTTTGATCAAAGAACTTGACGATATTATCAATATCCATATGCCGGAAAACCGTGAAGCTCTCAAAACAGCCCGCGCTCATGGAGACTTCCGGGAAAATTCGGAATTTGATGCTGCCAAAGAACGTCGCAATTTCCTGTCCCGGCGGCGTAGCGAACTGGAACGGGAACTCAGCCGCGTTCAGGGGGTCAGTTTCAAGGATATTGCCGTTGATAAAACGGCGGTAGTCGGTTGTACTGTCAAACTTGCTTTTGATAACGGAACAGAAGAAATTTATTACTTGCTTGGGGCTTGGGATGGCGATCCGGACAAAAAATACTTGTCTTACAAGACTCGTCTCGGGGAAGCTATTTTCGGGCAGGAAGTTGGCGCCCGATTGAAATTGCCGGGAAATCGCGAAGCGGTTCTGGCAGAAGTTTCTA
>CALGPR010000258.1 GCA_937960425.1 uncultured Lentisphaeria bacterium | reverse complement strand
CATTTCCCGGCTGTGCCCCCAAAGCTTCATTAATCGGATTCAACGCACTGGTTTTATCAGTCTTAAATTCAGCATAAACGTATGTTTTGAAAGCAATGAACTGTTCATCGTTTTGGAATTTTTCCAAAGCTTCAGTCAAAACAACCAGAGCCGTGTCATAATCCTGCTTCTGAACAGCATCATCAATTCTGCGAAAAAAGCTATTGCGTATCTCTGCTGTTTCAAAATCAAAATTACCATCTAAAATCTCTTGGAACGCAACATTAAATCCAACGAGATCCCCTCGCCACAAAAACTTCCCATCCTCTTCGAATAAGGCGATAAATGGCAATGCAACTGATTCCGTTGGCAGAAATCCCCCCGTAACGGAAAATTTCGGATCCAAGCCAACAGGAATGGAAGTAACTTGATATTTTTCCCGTTCTTCATCAGCAACCATTTCATGGCCAAGTATTCCAAAAAATTTCACTCTGCCGTTATATCGACGCCCCAACTCTTCACAAATTTTCAGACTAGCAATATCCTGGGCACTTGTTCCGGGAAGAAAATTAATAGCAATATATTGCGTTATCTGATCGTCAACCGCTTCTCTTGTCCAAGTCCAGCCTTCGCCTTGAAGCCAGTTGATTTGTCCCGGCGATGCGGCTTTCTCTCCAACGTTTAATCCGGAAACTTCACCGGCGCTAAGCAGTAAAAGCAGGGAAATTGTTGTCGGTGCAAAGAGTGTGCGATATTTTTTCATGCTTTATGCTGTCCGTTATCAAAGTAATTAATCAGGTACTCAGGAACAGGAGGAACTTCCCGTAAACCACCGTCGCTCCGCATAGATTCATGGGCCAAAACTCCAACCGCAACCGAATTTCTCGCCGCAATCGGAGAAGTCTTCACCGGTTTATCAAAACGGACAAAATCAATAAACGTTTTGACAATATCCGGATCTGAGCCACCATGACTACCTGGGACAGGTTTTAATTTATAAATAATATCGGGAGTTTCCCGTGGCCCGCGGGTAGTCCAGACATGTACTTCACATTGATCTGAATCTCCGATATTTTCCACACGGCCACAAGTGCCGATAAACGTATACTTGCGTTCTGCATCAGGAGTATAATGACATTGCAGATAGGCAGCCTGGACTCCATTATCCAGTTCCATCAAAACCATATTGTGATCTTCAACATCAATGATCGGTGACAACCCTTTCTGCGTCAATGGAGGCCAGTTGCTGTCACTCCATGCAGCACACCCCGGTAAAGACGGATCCCGGCGATCCTGACAGCGGTTGTAAACAGATAAACGCCCCATTGCATTCAATTTTCTGGTATAACCTCCGCAGAGATAATGAATGACATCAATATCATGTGCCCCCTTCTGCAACAAAAGACCAGTTGTATTCTTCTGTTCCGAGTGCCAATCCTTGAAATACGCATCTCCACCATAATTAATAAAGTGACGACACCATGCGGCTTGTACCTCACCGATCAGTCCAGAATCGATTATTTCCTTCATTTTATTAATTACCGGGAAATGGCGCATATTGTGTCCGAGGTAAAGTTTACTACCAGTACGATATGCTGTTTCCAATACACGGTCGCATCCCTCAATCGTGATGGTCATCGGCTTTTCCAGATAAACTGCTTTACCTGCTTCTAATGCGGCAATTGCCATTTCTTCATGCAGAAAATCCGGAGCTGTGATGAAAACGG
>CALGPR010000257.1 GCA_937960425.1 uncultured Lentisphaeria bacterium | reverse complement strand
ACCATAGAACAAACTATGGCTTTTACCAATTTGATTATCGTTTTTCGTTAAAAATTTACCTTTTATTGACTGAATATTATCATTCTCTGCTTTCCGGCAAGTTCAGTTACCGGATTTGATCTTGAAAAAGTAATCTGCCGACACGATAAAATTCGGTTACAGACCACGCTTGTGCGTCGCAGCCGCCTGCCTTATGCGGCCGATCCCCGTCAAGTACTTCCGGTAATTGCCCGACAACGCCTTCTTCAAAAAGTTCCCGCGCTGACGCCAGAAGCGCCGATGCGCGAGCCCGATGCTCTTCGCCCCCGGTCAAGAAATAGGCTTCAACATACGACGGAAACATCCACCCCCAGGCAGTTCCATTATGATAGGCCACCTTCCGGGACGTATCTTCCGGGCCATGATACCCGCCGCGATACGGATGATACGGGTCATTTAACAGTTGCCCATGGAAAGACACCTCCAACGGACAAGCCACCGGGCGATCAGCAAGGCTGCGAATTGCTCCCGGAACGATTAACTCTTCAGCAGAACGTAGAATTGCCAGCTTCCGTTCCTGCCGGGTCACTGCACCAAGCGTCAATGCCAGAAGTTGGTTCGGGCGCACTGCGTCGTCAGCTTCTGCGGTACTGGCTTCTTGGAAATGCGGGGCATGCAAACAATCCGAGAAACGTCCGAGATCCTTCCGGAAAAAGAGCTTATCAATGGAAGCCGCCGTTTGCTCTGCAAGAAGGCCATACTCCGGCTCATATTGTGACAGAAAACGTAGTGCAGCATACCATAAAGCCTGAATTTCAATTGGATATCCTTGACGCGGGGATCCTGTCGGATAATTCGTATCCATCCAGGTAAAATGTGCTGGACTATAGACCAAATTGGTTCCCGCATCCACTCGTATCCCATTGGGAGTTCCCCGGCGGTATCCTTCGACAATTGAGTGCAACGCCTGTTGTAACGTTCGCCCGGAACCGGTATCTTCCTGAAGAATTTTCCCCTCCGGGTCAAAGGCCTTTACGTAATCCGCAGTCGCGGTAAAGAGCCATAAAGGCGCATCGCTGGTATCCCGATTGGAATCGTCATTCCCGCGAATCATATTGGGAATCGTACCATCTTTTTCAAAGGCAGCAAATTGTTGAATAATCGCCCGGGCTTCTTTTTGAAATCCTCCAGCAATCAATCCTCGGAGGGCGATTAAAGTATCCCGTCCCCAATCCAGGAACCATGGATATCCGGCAATCACACTGGCATATGCGTCGCGTTTGACGATAAATTTCTTCATCGCCTCTTCTGCAATAGTCAAGCCACTCAAAGAAGCTCCAGTATTCTTTTCAGTTCCCCAGAGAACCGGCAGGGAACCTGGAATCTTAATTTCCGCTTCAAGCGCCCGTTCGGCGCCTGCCACAAGCTCTGTCTTGAAATAACCGGGGCTGAATAAATCAGTATGGTCTTCCAGACCGTAATCATGTTCCCGCTCCAGAAAGACCATATATTCCCATTCCGGTTCCCGGACAAAAGTCGCATTCTTCATTTTCACGCACAGTTTCCGAGCCGGATATGGCGCAAAAGTAAACCCATCGGCTTCTGGTTGGACCGCTGCAGGAAAACTTTTTTCCGCGCCGGCGTAGGCTTTAGTAACTTCGTGATTGATGCGATCATCAACAGCAGGGCGCAAAATCAATTCTACCGGTTCTGAATCCGGCAGTACAGATTCGTCAGATTCGCTGTCACCCGCCAACCGGGAAAAGATATAACGAACGGCATCTCCCTGACAAGCAAAGCGCATATCAATATTCACTCGTACCAATTTCCCCTGCCCCACCGGAACACAAAATTCCCAGCGAGCACAATTCTTGTTCCCGGCTCCAAAACGCAACAGAAAGTCTGAACATAATTCACTGGAAAAATTATTGCGGACAATCCATGCTTTACATCGCGGCAACATGACATGGCGATCTGACGGCACAGAATTATTGCACGCGCCAGCAAGCAGGCAATCATATTTACTGCGCAGCACACCCCACGATGCAGCAACATGGGCGAGGCCACCAAGATTATTGGCGCCAAGTGCATAAAGAGTACGCGACGACGACGCAGAGGCAGAAAATTCCGTCCGATAAAGTAATTTTTCAGCTGGCGGCAACAACAAAATTGCGCACTTTGAACGCAGCAGCTTCTCTGGTGTTCCCAGTTGAATCTCCCCTTTGCATTCAACCCGCTTCTGTCCTGGCCAGATCGAATCTGGAATTTTCAGATATAGCATCCAATTGCCATCGGCAGTACGGCACCCCATTCCGCCGGCAACGACGCGCTCTCGGCGGTAAAGTTTTATCCGGAACGGTTTATCCGCACGAAATACAATCAAATCCCCCGGCGGGACCATGACCATGCGTCGTTCGTCACGGCCGATCAGAAATTCAGTCACCGGCGGCAAAGCCGTTTGCCAAAGCTCTCTCAAACACTGACGGTCATCATTCAATAACGCATCCCCCACACGATCGGCAATTCCAGTGTCCGGCAGAGCTGAAAAACCATGCCTATGTGTATAAACTGTTAATGCCATTTGCCGCCGACGCTGAACTTCCACCCGGTCTGGCAATGCCAATGGTTCTTTGACTTCTGCATTGAGAATTTTCAACATCTGTTCTTCACGGCATAGAATCCTGACTTCTCCGGGCTGAAGCTCAGTCTGAAAAAGCCCACCGATACTGTTAAGAGTCGTTTCAACTCCAGCAAGTAAGTCCCAAAGTTTTTCTCCAACTGCAGGGAACTCTGCAACAGGTACGGATACGGGATTCGCACGATCGCTGTCCAGATTAACCAGTATCAATAATCTGCGTCCGACAGAACTTGTCCGAAGCACCGCAAGCGAATTGCCTGCACCCGTCTCTACAAGCCGGATATTGGCAGACGGATAAAAACAGTCATGAATACGGACCAAAGTTTGCAATCGTTTCAGGAACGCAACCATGTTGTCTGCAGCGCCCCAATTCAATGACGGCGCACCATGGACATCAAATCGCTCCGTCGCAAACCACTCGACCCCATTGGTAATCCCGAAGCATCCGGAAAAAGACAGAGCAATTGACAAGGCACAACGCATTTTCGCATACGTTTTACTCTTTGCCGCGAGGCGTAAATTGTCATGGGTTTCTGCATAGTGCACCAGTACACCGCAACGTCGAGAACAATCTGAAAAACGGTTAAATTCGTATTCAATCTGGGATCTGGAATAGTTCTGGAACAATTCGGAATAAGCCCAATTCAATCCCCGTTTCAACAGCAAACTATTTTGTTTGTCCAGTGGCCCGCCCAGTCCTTCCAGTAAAAAGATTGTATCAGGATATTCTTCGCGCACTCGGGACACAATGTATTCCCAGCTCTCCTCAGGAAGCATATAACCGGCATCGCAGCGGAATCCATCTACTCCGTTCTGACACCAGTAGAGAAAAACTTCCGCCATAAACTTCCATACTTTGACTTTTGAGTAGTCAAGCTTGCACAAATCTTCCCAGACAACGCCCCATGCACCGGGACTGACAACTGAACCATCTTTCTGGCGGACGAACCAATCCGGATGCTCTTGCTGCAATTTTGAAGCCCAACCGGTATGGTTCACCGGGATATCCATGAAAACTTTGCCGCGGCGCAAATGCACAGCATCAACAAGTTCATGGAACTGTTCCAGTGGGGTAGCTTTCCGATCGAATTCGATAAAAGCGGGATTGATTGCGAAATAATCCAATGCGGCAAAGGGGCTGCCATACCGGCCCATCCGGGCAAATGTAGTCGGAACCGGATGAATCGGGAGGAGTTGCAGAATCCGCGTTCCCAATTCTTGAAAAATGAAATCAAGTTTCTCAATCAGTGCCCGGAAAGTCCCTGACTGGGGAATCACTGTATAATTACGATTTTCAAGCAATGTCACAGCCTGGTCTTCTCCGGGAACAGAAACATCTGACGCAATGTTCTGCCCAAACTGCCGAACAAATGCAGTGTATAGCGTATTGGCGCAAACCATATCGGCTGGATCAACTTTGAACAGCAAATTTTCTCCGGGGGGCCAAATGGTTTTCCCATTGCTGCTCCAATAACATTTTGCTTCAAAGCTCCCGACTTCGAGGAGTGGCAAAATCACTTCCCAGCGAGTGGGAGACACTTGGATCATGGGAACATCCCGCCAGTTACGGCCTGGCTCAGGACGGTGATCTTCGACCTTTTCGATCACCTCGCGACGGCGGATCTCTGCACTGCCGAGATTGGTTCTCAACATCCCGAAACCGGCACCTGAACCCTCAACTTCCAACACAAATCGGATAACGTCTCCACAAAAATAGAGACGTCGGTCATTTTCTACCGCCTGCCTTATATTCATTACGGCCTCCACCCGCCATTGGCTCCTCTCAAAAAAAATACGAACAACAACAAGCTAAAAATTCATTCGCTGTCCGGAATATCCTGCGTGATCTTTTTTACAAGCGCAACCTTGCAGCAACACCACGTGCAATCATAAACCATTATCTATTATACTATATCATTCAAGCTGTTATTTTCAATCTCCGAACAGAATCAACCCCGGAAAGAATAACCGGTTCAGCTCGAAAATAATCGTAAAAAAAGCAAAAAGGCCATCGTTCCCACTCTCAGGAAAGATGGCCTGTTATTTGCAAATAGCGATTAAAAATTCTCTGCAATATAGTTGACCGCATTGCGAAAAATTGCAACACCTTCTCCTTCTTCAGCAATTTTTCCGGCAACTTTGTCGCGAGTCCACGTCGGAGAATTAAATGGGGAAAGGAACGCCTCCGGATGCGGCATCAACCCGAAAACCCGTCCTGTCTCATCGCAGATACCGGCAATGGAATTTAATGAACCATTCGGATTGGCAGGAAAATCGACTGCTGCCGAACCATCTGCATTAACATAACGAAACGCCACAAGATTTTTTCTTTCGATCTCCTCCAGAACAGCAGCTTCAGCAACAAATTTTCCTTCTCCGTGCCGGAGCGGCAAACGGATCCTGTCAATTCCCCGGGTAAAAACACAGGGACTATCCGGATTTGCCTTAAGGCAACACCAATCATCACGGAATTTGCCGCTGTCATTGTGGGCCAAAGCAAATTCCTGAATAAAATATTTGCCGTTCAGGGCCGGAACCAACCCAAGCCGGGAAAGAGTTTGAAACCCATTACAAATTCCGATAATCAATTTACCGTCAGCAATAAATTGTTCCAGCTGGTCACGCAAGTGAATTTTCACTCGATTAGCGAAAACCGTCCCTGATCCCAAATGGTCACCGAAGGAAAATCCACCAATAAAGGCGAGAATATGAAATTCCTCAAGGCGGCGCAATCCGGCAATCAGGTCATTCAAATGCACCAATTCCGGGGTAGCACCGCAACAGCGGAAGGCAGCGGCGGTCTCTTTTTCACAATTCAACCCGAAGCCGGTGATGATCAATGCCTTTACATCTTTTTTATCCATAATGTTTTTCCTGAAATTATTGGTATTCAAACCGGCTTTGTGTCCACAAAACACACTTCTTCCCTCACCCGGAAGCTGCCGGGATATAACTTAACATCGTGACAGTATTTTTACAAATTTCCGGTTGCGTTTTCCCGGCTTTTCAACGTCCGTTCAATGCCAGAATGCCTTGCCGGAGAAGTTTTTCACTGGTAATGTCTTTTTCCTCCATTCCGGAAACCAGTTCACATAGAACTTTATTTACCGCCTCTGACTTGAATCCGAGTTGTTCCAATGCCAGCGCAGCGTCCCGCATCGCCTCCATTGTCCCGTCTGAGAAACTCGAACCGCCGCGCAAGGCTCCCGGCATTGCCGTCCCTTCGGCAAGTGCTATATTACTGACCTTATCGCGCAGCTCTAACGCCAATCGCTCCGCCGTGCGCTTCCCGACCCCGCTGATTCTTGATAATGCCTTAACATCTCCGGCAACCACCGCAGCAGCAAAATTGGCAACCGGCATGCAGGACAACACATTCAGCGCCAACTTACCACCAACGCCGCTTACCGTCAGCAACAGTTCAAATAAGCGTTTTTCTTCTGCTGTGGCAAACCCGAAAAGGGTAATCGCATCTTCCCGGACTTGTGTCAAAACCAGCAGAACCACCGGCTCTCCAACCTGCGGCATTCGGTCAAACGTGCTCAACGGAATGGCAAGTTCATAACCGACACCCTGAACATCAACAATACAACGAGTAAACTCGCATTCCACAAGAATGCCGCTCAAACGTGCAATCATTCTGCCTTTTCCAACTCTATATCCATAGAAATATCAGCAGCTTTGACCGAATGCGTCAACGCGCCGGATGAAACAAAATCCACGCCAAGTTTTCCAATAGCAGGAAGCCGTTCAATCGTAATGTTTCCGGATGCCTCCAATTTGCAACGGCCGGCATTCATTTTGACTGCTTCTGCCATCATTTCATTGGACATGTTATCCAGCAGGATATAGTCGGCGCCTGCCTCAATTGCCTCCTGAACTTCTTCCAGGCGATCGGCTTCCACTTCGATTTCAAGATCCGGATACATTTCCCGACCACGGCGCACGGAACGGGCGATACCGCCTGCCCCCTCCAGGCCGGCAAGCTCCCGATGATTGTCTTTAATCATCAGGCGATCAAAAAGACCAATTCGATGGTTCGTCGCACCGCCAGCGGCGACAGCATATTTTTCCAGATTCCGGTACCCCGGCGTTGTTTTACGCGTATCCAGCAGACAAGTATCCGTCCCTTCAAGTGCTTCTGTATAGCGATAAGCCGTCGTAGCTACCCCGCAGAGGCGCTGCAGGAAATTCAACGCTGTACGTTCAGCCGTCAACAACATCTGTGCTGAGCCGGAAATGCGCGCCAACAGTGTGCCTTTCGGGCAGAAATCCCCATCGGCGACCAATGCGTCAAAGGTACATTCCGGATCAAGTTTCTTAAAGACGCGTTCTGCGACCGCAAGCCCGGCGACAACGCAATCGCTCTTGGCCCGCAGTACAGCAACTGCCCGTAACTCAGCGGGAATTACCGCCAGTGTCGTCGTATCTCCACGTTCTCCAAGATCTTCGGACAACGCCATATCAATCAGTTGATCCACTCGTTCAAAATCAATTGCGGGCAAAACGGTATTTCTTGCCATGATGTCTATTATCCTTTAACAAAGTTTTTTCAACTACGAAATTATATTGATTACAGTTTTTCCGGTAAAAACATCCGACTGACTCGGCGAATTGCCGAGGCTCTGCCCGTCCGGCTGTCAAACGTAACAATCGCTCCATCAAGCCGAATGTCTTTTTCCACCACCGGGAAACGGCAGGGCATACCGGTACGGAATTTATGAAGAACCGCCTCCACTTCACGCCCCAACACAGAACGAGCTCCTCCTACCATGCCGGCATCACTCAAATATGCAGTTCCTCCCGGCAGGATTTGCTCATCCCCGGTCTGCACATGGGTATGAGTCCCGATCACTGCGGTAGCTTTTCCTTCCAGGAAATATCCCATGGCAATCTTTTCGCTGGTAGCTTCTGCGTGAAAATCAACGAAGATGTTTTTTGTCCGCAGAGAAACTTCCGCCAGAATCCGCTCTACCGTCTCAAACGGGCAATATGCAGACTCCCTCATAAAAATTTTTCCCTGCAAAACGATTACTGCAATTTCTCCCCCCAGCGGGTTGCGGAAAACACCATATCCGTTCCCGGGCTGCATCCGGCTCAAATTTGCAGGTCTGAGAACGTTAGGCAGTAACTTGATTTCGCTTTCAAAATTTTTTTGATCCCAGACATGATCCCCGGCGGTGATCACGTCAACACAGTCAATATCCTTCAAACACCCGGCAGTCATCCCCGCGCCAGCGGCAATATTCTCTGCATTGGCAATTACAAACGACACATTGTATTCGCGTTTGAGTTCCGGCACCAATGCCTTTACGGCTTCGCGCCCGCCTCTCCCTACGATATCACCAATAAACAGTACATTCATCAATACATCATCCGTTCCTGGCGCTGCGGCCGGATTTTAGGTTCTTCCAGGAACAAACTGTACCAGGCATCTCCAAGCATTGCATTGGAAAAATGTTTTACTTTGCCGTTCAACAGCCGCTCCAGATTTTCGACAATTACCGGTGCGTCTGTCTTCTTTCGAGCGTCATTCAAAATCGCAATTGCACGATCGATATTGCCGAGTTTCACCAGAATCCACGCGTATGTTGCATAGACAATAGCAGAATCGTCCCCTTTCAACCGTCGTGCTCTGGACTTGTAAAAGCGATCCATTTCTTCGACTTTTGCGCCTTTCCGGTACATCCGGGCAAATCGCATAGCAATCGACATCGGGTCGAGAAAGACGCAATCTTTAAGCATCGCATCAACTTTGTCAAATTCTTTCAGTTGATAATATAACGTCATCTTCATTGTAGACGTCTGTTTTTTAAGGAGGTAATTCCATTTATAATAAGGAGCAAACCCCTCGGTCAACTCCAGAGCCTGATGCAGCAAAACCGCCTGATCTTTAAAAAGCATTTCCTGCATCAACTTGGGGGTCATCCCGGGACGCCGCTGCATCATCGCCGCCTTTTTCTTCAATTTTTCCTGGCCATCAATCATCACCTGCTGCATTTTCTGGTTCAACTCGCCCAATTTGCGGCGCAGGATCCAACCGATCAGAACGTGAAAGAGGATCATGACAAACAGCGCACAAAAGATTCCCCAGATCCATCCCCACGCCAAGGTCGATCCGTAATAAACGCCAATCCCGATCAGAAGTGAAAAAATAATCGTCAACATAAAAAAATACCCTCTTTCTTACTTCTTACGGCGCTGTTTCTGGCGCTCTTTTTTCTGCATCTTGGCCAGCCGCTTTTTCTTTTCCTGTTCTTTCCGGGAAATACCGCCGGGGACTTCCCCATTCATTGCTCCGGGCCCGACAGGTGCTCCCCCCCCAGCCATCAGCCGGCTGAACATACTGTTCTTTTTCATCATTTTACGCATCTGCGTAACCTGCTTTACCAATCCACTGACCTGTTCCAACGACGTGCCGCTTCCTTTGGCAATACGTTTGCGCCGGGAAAAATCCACCAAATCCGGATTGGCTCGTTCTGCAGGGGTCATAGACAAAATCACAGCTTCCATCCGGGCGAAGTATTTGGGATCCATACCACTCATCGCCTGATTCAGCTGTTTTCCGCCCGGCAGGAACTTGGCAATGGATTCCAAACCGCCCAACTTGTTGATCTGGCGGATCTGGGTGAGGAAATCATCAAAATCAAACTGGCTTTTCTTCAGTTTATTTTGCAGCCTGCGAGCTTCCTCTTCGTCGATTTCCGCCGCGGCTTTTTCGACCAGAGAAACAACATCTCCCATCCCAAGGATACGGGAAGCCATCCGTTCGGGATAAAACATCTCCAAATCTTCAAGCTTTTCCCCCATCCCAACGAATTTGACCGGGCAACCGGTAACTTTGCGGATGGAAAGGGCCGCACCGCCACGTGCATCACCATCCAGTTTGGTTAAAATAAAACCGGTCAGGGTCAAGGCTTTGTGAAAGGCATCCGCAACAGAGACCGCTTCCTGTCCCAATGCGGCATCTGCAACCAGCAATGTTTCATCGGCACGCACCACCTGCCGGATGCGCACCAATTCCTGAACCATCGATTCATCAATCTGCAATCGTCCGGCAGTGTCAAGGATTACGACATCAATGTGTTGATACTTGGCGTGGTTAACCGCCTTGAGCGCAATGTCTGCAACATTGAGATTCCCGCGGTCGGTGAAAACAGGAACTCCAAGCTCACGCCCAAGAACTTCGAGTTGATCGATAGCTGCGGGACGATAAACGTCACACGCAACCAGCAAAACACTTTTCTTCTGTTTATTCACCAGATAGTTCGCCAACTTTCCGGCTGTTGTTGTCTTCCCGCTGCCGTGAAGTCCGACGAGCATAATCACAGTTGGCTCGGAAGACAAATTCAATTCCGCGCCGGTTGAACCAAGCAGTTCCACCAGACGGTCATTAACAATTTTAACCAGTTGCTGGCCGGGGGTGACACTGCGCAGCACCTCCTGTCCCAGGCAATCGTTACGAACATTTTCGACAAAATCTTTGACAATCTCGTAATTAACGTCAGCATCCAGAAGGGCCAGGCGGATTTCGCGCATGGCGTCAGCAATATTCTCCTCAGAAAGCTGCGCCTCACCTCGCAACTTGCGAAAGACGTCGTGCAGTTTATCACTTAGTGAATCAAACATATCTTATTTTCTCTACCTGTTTTGCGCCGCAGCGGCGCATGATTGAATCGACGAATTCCTATCCTCTCTCTGTGCATCTTAGAAGAAAAATGAGCTCTGGAAAACAATCATATAATTGCCGTTCTCTGTCCACCGATGCACAAAACATTCCGTACCATCTGGAACAGGGAGGACCGGTAAAATCAGCACTCAAAAGCTGCTCTCGTCCGACCGTATTTCCGCGTCAAACACCGAAAACAATCCCCTGCCCCAAGTTCCAGAAATCAGGAAATTTATTAATATACCAAGTATTTGTCTGCTTGGCAAATGCGCCTTGCTGATTATCCCGAAGATTGTTACTTTTCCTGCGCAAGTTCCTGAACTGCCTGGTAATAGTGTTCGATATTTTCCATCATATTCCGTTCCGATTCCGATCCAGCGGCAGTGACTGCTTTTTTCTGAAATGCAACAGCCGCATCCAGCTTTCCGAAGGGCCCTGGCGGCATTGCAGGATGCCTCCCGTTCCGGGGGGATTTCCATGGAATCCAAAGCATTAACCGCAATGGCCGCAGCGTCAAGCAGGTCTGCACTGAAATCATTTTTACTCAGTAGCATCCAGGCAATGGATGCGGTTTCTCCTGGCAAATTGGGAAAATTTTCTAAATATTCCTTGACCAGATCCGGCGTACGATCAAAAAAGGAAGCATATCGGGACGCCAGTTCCAGCTGAAGATAATAAAACTTGCTGATTTCCCGGTGATCCCGGCGAACGGAATCCAGAAAATCCCATGCTTTATCCGGGGAATTCGCACTTTCATATAGAAACAAACGGGCGCGAAGTGCGGTGGAATTTGCGGGATCAATCTCGAAAATTTCGGAGGTCTTTTTTTCAATTTCCGCCGCCCGTCCGCTGCGAAGCGCAGTTTCCAGGGCTTCCAGCATCGGTGAAATTTTTTTCTGCACTTCAATGTCATAAGTTCCGGAATAAATACTTTCAAGCACTTCAGGCAATTCTTCAAGTTCTCCCGACCAGAGCACTTGATTTTCTTTTCCGATGATGAAGGCCTTCGGCAAAACAGGGCGCTGACCGGCGTAGGTCAATGTAGTTTTACTTTCGCGGTCGGTTGCAACATTGAATTTGATATCAAAAACGTCAAACTTTTCTAAAAAACGCTCTACCGTCTCCGGCGGTTCCGGAGACATGGCAATGATCTTCAATCCCCGTTCCTGATACCGAAGTTGCAACGAATTGAGAATCGGCATCATTTGCTCAGAAAGAGGTAAATAAGTACCAAACAAAGCGACGACACGCAACGGCTCCTCCCCGGATGGATTGCTCTGGGAAGCATTCCACAAAATAGAAGTTGGATCCCCGACAAGCCAGCGGTCATATTCCAAGTCGACAGCGGGCTCTCCTACCTGTAACGCAAACAGTACCGAACAACTACTGATTACCCCGGCGATCAGAACAACTTTTTTGAATCCCAAAAACATTTGTGTCCTCCTTGTATACTAATTAGAACAGTATTACCACCAATCCCATACCCATTTTCAGGAAAAGATTCCGGCAAAAAAAATCGGTAACGCGAAAAACTTCTCAGATTCTTTTCCAAAGTAACAACGTTTTTTCCGGAACGATTTCCCGTCAGTTTCTCAATATTGCGCTGGAGAAAGGAAAGATGGCGAAACGATACGCTTCGCCATCCTTGCAATCACTTAAAACTTAAAATCTATCGCCTTGAGAAATGCCCGCGCCAGCGCGCAATGTCCCGGGAAATTGGGATGTACGCGATCCCAGGAAAAATAGCTGCTGTGGCAGGATTGGATCAGTTCCAGCATCACCTTCTGGGTATCGATATAAATCACCGGATAGCGGGAAGCGATATCGGCGCAAACGGCGCGATATTGATCCATTCTTGCCCGCATCAGGTCAGCCTCATTTGCCTCAAGGTAATAGGGAGACATCAGCACCATTCCTTCAAGCCGGGGCAACGTAGCACTTACCAGCTCTTCCAGAGTTGCGGCGTACTCTTCAAGGCCAACAGCAGCTCGCGGCATCGTTGGAGAATCAAACTGGCGCCAGACGTCGTTAAATCCGATCATTACCGAAACCCAGTCAGGCGAAAGATCCAATACATCCCTTTGCCAACGATTTTTCAGGTCGCGAACCGTATTGCCGGAAGTTCCCATATTGATGACATGAATCATCCGCTCCGGATAAACCGCAGTCAAGAAACCATTGATGATTGCGGGATATCCCTGCCCGAGGGGATTGAAGAGCCCTTCGGCAATGGGCTGGACACGCCCCACATCCGTCACAGAGTCACCGATAAACAAAAGCCGTTTGCGAGCACCGATTTTCATAATTTTACTATATTCTTTCTTTGGAAACTGTTTTTACTATGTGTTCACCATGCTTTTTCAACAACACACCGCCGCAAAGCGCGGTAAAAGGAGCTACCAATACCAGCCCGAGACTGCCGATCAGGGTCTTAACCACCTCCGCAGCGACATAAGGATAATTCAAGAAATCACTCATTGCCACACCTTCAGCGGCAAAGCTCATCATAACAGTCAAGTAGCCGCCCGAATAAGCCAACAGAAGAGTAGTGGTCATTGTACCAACCACCAGTCTTCCAATCCGGAACCCGGAAGCCATCAGGCGAATTGTAGAAATTTCTGGATTTTCCCGCACGACTTCCTGCATACCGGCAGCAACGTCCGTAGCCAAATCCATTACTGCTCCGGATGAAGCAAGGAAAATTGCGCCGATAAAAAGATCTGTAAGGTTCAGAAATTCATATCCACTGTAGTATAATGCCTGTGAATACGGCATCACGGCGCCATTTATCCGAAACAAATGGGTAAAAGCGATTGCCATCAGACAGCTGGCTCCAACCCCAAGCATCGTTCCGAAAAATGCAGTAACGCCCTTGCCGCGGAATCCATTTACTGCAAAGATAATCACTGCCGACAATAATGCTACTGCCCCGAAGCAAACCCAGATTGGAGACCATCCTTTCAGGCAGAGCGGAATCGTCAACTGCCAGATAACCTGACAGGAAAAGACAAATGACAGCAATGCTTTAACGCCAGTCAAACCACCGAAGATCAACAAA
>CALGPR010000256.1 GCA_937960425.1 uncultured Lentisphaeria bacterium | reverse complement strand
GTTGTTGCGGTATCGGTTGACTTGATGATCCGTTCCCAGGTACTCCAGGTTCCCGCCGTGCCATTATAAACGCGAATATAGGGAATCACCGGGTTGGAGGTGCCTGCCGCCTGCAAATACAATTGGATCCGCGCTGCCGAAGTATAAGTCCCCCGCTGGAAACAAATCAGAATGCCACCTTGCCCTTTTTGGGGAGTATTGGCGATTGCTGAAGCGTTCGGTACATTCCAGACTCCGGTCGTCAAATAGAGGTTGCAGTCATCTCCCGTACTGGACAACTGCCCGGTATACGCGATATCACTGAAGTTCATACGGATCAGCTTTTCCAGCTGTTCCGCAGTCAAGTATTTATTAACTACCCCCTGTTCAATCTGATCCAGTGAAGTTACCGGCGCTCCCTGCACAGCAAAGTCCGCCAGAGTTCCCGCGGTTGACGCCACTCGCATAAATACTGTCTGGGCTTCATAGTCCGTTTCATTCCATGAAATTGCCGTGGTAAAACGGATCGTATCGTTGATTTCTATATCGTCAATTGTTGCTTCATCTGTCCCCAGCATCAACCCGGTAGGAATCCCGGAAGTATCCACCCCGGAGGCGGTGAAAGGGTTGCTGATCCGGTCGGTTTTCAACTTCAAAATCCCATTTTCATCGACATAAAAAGTACTGGTATCAAAGTTGATTTGCGAAGTTGACAACTTTCCGGAATCATCGAGTCCGGCATATCCGCCGGCCTGGTCTTTGGCGTCAATAGACTGATACGCATCCAGGCTTGCCACAGTCGCAATGATATCGGTATTAATGGAAATGGATACATTTTTCCCGAGCCCGCTTTGCCGGGTAAAAACAATTCCATTGCCGGCAAGAGTGTTATCCCATCGCAAGACTTGAGAATTTTGAATAAAATCAGCCATCTTGTTTACTCCTTGACTGTTACAATTGTGTAAGATACTCCGGGGACAATCAGCCCGTTCAGATTCAGGCGGTAAATATTGTTTTCGGTATTTTCTTCAGACGGGCAAACGGGAATGACCTCCCCGCCGCCTTTGACTGCAATCGGGAAAGACCCGATGTCAACCGAAAGATTGCCGTCTTCATCAAGGTCTTCACTGGTAAAATGGAAACTGGTATGGTACCACCCAACAAGTTCCAGAGTCCGATTGTCCTGAATCTGGTAAACGCCCCAGGTAGTATCTGGATGCTGTGCGGAAACGCATTCGCCGGGCACTCCATTTCCCCGGGCATATAATACCGCACGCTGATAGCCGGACTGAGAACTTGCAATATTGGAGAAGACCTTCATTCCGACCTGTGTTGAAGCCAGTGCCAGCTTGACCGGTTCTGGATTGACGGCGCCCCCGTCATTTGTCCAGGTCAACCACCCATCCGCATCAATCGCAGGCGTGTATGTAATTCCAGAAAATCCTCTGTCGCCTTTCTCTCCTTTTGCTCCGTCTGCACCAGGTTTGCTCACCTGCTGCCACGTCGCACCGCCATCCAGTGTGGCGTAAAACTCTCCGTCATCGCTACGCCCAAGATATTTCATGGTGTCGCGATTGTCGCCAATTGCTGTGAGTTTCATATTTACCCCCGGATTACGTATGTCCCCGCTGGGAAAGCGTCATTTGCCCAATAGAATGTGACAGAAGAAGATTTTAACACAATCTGCAAACGGGAATTGCCTGTAATATCGACTTCACTGCCGTCATTCTGCACCTGATACAAACGAACTGGTTCTTTGCCTATAGCTCCGATTTCAGTCCATGTAAAAGTTTTCTCGGTTTCCGTAGCTCCTTCGGTGATTGTGAAAGAATATTCAACGGCTCCTGCCGGAGATGCCGGCTGAGGGATCGGGATTGCCGTTGACCAGCTTCCGCTTTCGCTGATCCGGAAACGCCAGTAATATGCCCCTGTGGAATCAGAAGACCATGCAGAACCGTCAGGGCTGAA
>CALGPR010000255.1 GCA_937960425.1 uncultured Lentisphaeria bacterium | reverse complement strand
ACATTGAAAGAAGTTGCTGATGCGGTAGGCATGAAAAATGTAACGCATTTGTGCATGTTTTTAAAGGCACGTTGTGATATGACGCCTGGCCAGCTTCGAAAACAGTATCGCAGTGCATTGCCCGGAGGAAATGAAGAAGAAAAAACTCAGGAAACTTTTTTATAAAGATTATTGCGATTCTATAAATGAATCACTTTGATGGGAATTGTAAAGATACTGCCTTCCCGGTATGGTAAACTGTCCTTTTTTAACCAAGTAAACAACGAAGAGAGAAACAATGCACAACTCCTTATTGCCAGGAATCCTTGTTGTTGCAATTGCCTGTATTGGGAATACTTTGCAAGCAGCTTCGGAAGATGTGATTAACAATGGATCATTTGAAGACGGCCTTAACGGTTGGCAAAGCACGATATTGACCGGAAATGGTACGGATTCGGTCACAGTATCAGAACGATTCGCGTTTGATGGAACGCAGTCTCTGGCCGCTGCAATTCGTAACGAAGGTGATGGAGCCCAAGTGATGCAGACTTTTGCTGTGGAAGCAGACCTTGATTATGAATTAAGTTTTTACTGCTTTACAGAAAATCGGGATGCAGGGCAGGCGCGTGCATTATTGTTTGCCGTAGATTCTGAAGGGAAAGATCTCTGCCGTCTTGGGATGTATTCTCTTCCGGCAACGGCCAATATCTGGATTGATCGCCATGATAATGTGACGGTGCCGACAGGGGCGGCAGGGTTGCGGCTGGAATTTTATTTTCAAGGCCCCGGATCATATTATATCGACAATGTGGCTTTTCGCAAAATTACCAATGATTCTTTAAGTTTTTCAGATATTTACCCCGATGATACTCCGATCTATTTTTCATTGAACGCAGAGCCGGATCCTGAGAAAAATTTTCCATTCTGGACTTACCTTGGCGTCAAGGATCGCGTTTCTAAACTGGCTACAGCATTGGGGGTAGAATATTCTCTTGAAGAAGAAATTCGCGAAGCTGCACAGCACCATCTGGCCCCGTTTTACCATTTTTATCATGTCAATGATCCGAAAACGGCACGCGAGGTGGAGTTGCCGGTTCTCTATTATCCGAATCATACCATTCACGAATTGATCGAACGCAATGAAGCTGTGCTGGTTGATGAAGTCGCTCCCGGAATCCTTCATGAAATGGATCCAGTGAAGTTGGAAAAAATGCAAGAGGTTGTTGAAAATGAAAATTTTGATTACGCTTCTCCTGACGCGCCGAAATACTTTTTTATTCACGATGAAATTTATTCAACATCTTTGCGATTGCCGAAAGACCTGGATCATCTGCAAAGCGATTACTGGAAACAGATGGAGGCAACAATTCGAGACAAGTATGGATTTGGAAAATTTGGGATTCCCCGTGCCGGTACTCCTGAGGAACCGTTTCAGAATATTGCGTTTTTGCGCTATATGAATGAACTGTCCTATGCGCATTTCCGAAAACTTAGTGCAATATTCCGCAAGCGTTTCCCGGACAGCAGGATTGTTGGCTGCGATGAATGGAGTGCTTATACCCCTTTAGATTGGGAAAAGATGCGTGATTTTGCCGATATTCAGCCTGGGCAGTGCATTCATACTTCCGGAGGGATTCATCGCTTTTCTACCGCGCGGATGGTGAAGTTTTATGCCGATCTGACCGGCCTGCCGGTGTATCCTTATCTGCAGATTGTAAAGTATCCGAATGCCCCTGATCCGGAATATTTCGATGAAATCATCAATCAGGCACTGCGTACCGGCGCAGAAGGGTGTTTCGTCGGCGCTGTGGAATGGTATGATCGCGGTAATGAAGGCCCGCAGTTCAGTGCTCCCGAAAATTGGGATCGGTACCTGGCTCGACTCGATCAGATCCGCCGCCTGCCCAAAGTGGAGTTACCCAAAGATCGGGATATCGCTCTGCATTTTTCCAGTTACAGTCAGATGGCGCGGGGGTATGGAGCCGAGTCCAATTTAAACGGGATTTTTGTTTTACTCGGGCCACGTGCACGTGGTTGGTTTACGTATACTGACGATTTTCGTGTAGAACGTGATGCTTCGACCTGGGATCCTTATCAAACAATTATTCTGGGGGATATGAAATACAGCACGGATAAGATCCTTGATGCAGTTGAAAACGCTGCTGAGCGTGGAGCCACAGTTGTTCTTCTGGATCCTGATGCATTTACTTACAAAATTGATTCGACACCATTAGAGTCGTGGTTCGAAACTCTTACCGGCGTCCGTCGCAGTGGGTCGCCAGTGGCACAAAAGGAAATTCAAATTGGTGGAAATATCTTGGAAACCGGCAATCCCAGGGTGAAAAATATCACAATTCTTGATCCCGATTCTGTCGAAATCGTTGCAACGTATGCTGATGGATCGCCAGCGTTGACTGTACATCGCTTCGGCAAAGGGGAAATCTGGTACAGTGGAGTGAATTTATCCAATAACTTTACTGTAGACGATCCGGAATGGGCAAAACAATTCCGCAGCTGGATTCTGCAATGGGGAGGGAAAATTGATTATCCAATCTGGCGTGCGGCGTTGCCTCCGCTGGATTTGCCTGTTCATGTTGAACGCAAATATCATTGTTATACAGGAAACGCTGCGCTGATGGTACGGAATCAATTTGACACATCAATGAATGTTGCCGATGCAAATGGAGCCTATCGCTATGCGGTTGCGCCACAGATGGTGCCGGACCGTGGAAAAGATTCCATTACTTTTTCTGAAGGGAAACTGACAAACCGCCGCAACTATGCGAAGGTTGCCAGAGATTCCAGTGGATATTTTATTTTGCCGGAAGAGATGGAAAAATCCAATTGGAGTGTTATCTTTGGGAAAGAGGAAGTTGCCGCCAACTTTGTTGAGTTGAAGTTGGCTGTAGTCCCGGAACAGTTAAAACTGGTGCGGCTCTATTTCAGCGGCAATTTCCCAGCCAGTCGTCTTGAAGTAAGTGTTGACGGCAAAGAGTGGAAAACTGTTGCAGAAGCAGAACCAAGAGAAACGGAGGACAACGCCGTTGCGTTAGTCCAGTATCCCACTGAAGTGAGAGGAACAGCATTTCTGCGAATTGCCTGGGATGAACGACAGCCAGGAACCGAACTGTCTTTGGTTGAAATAGACGTCTGGGGAGAATAATCAGGAAAGAGGGAGAATGGTATGATTTTGAAAAAGATGATGGTGTGTATCGCGGCGGTCTGTTGTTGCGGCGGGGTCTTTGGGGTGGGAGAAACACTGGTTCCGGTGTTTCCTCCGGTGGAAAAAATTTCGGTTTTGCCGGGAGCTTCGCCGGAACAAGTAGAGTTCCCCGCTGTTCCTCCCAGAAAAGATTACGGTGTGGCGTTGCGGTTTGATGCAAGAATTGTAACGCCAACCTTGAGTGGGTGGAACCATTTTCTGGGAATTACGGCCAATGGCAATGCTTTGACGTCATCAAAGGCAAACGGTAATCGGCGTTTGTTGGGACGCGGAGAATCTTTTGAT
>CALGPR010000254.1 GCA_937960425.1 uncultured Lentisphaeria bacterium | reverse complement strand
TTCGGTGACTTGTGCAATTCATGCGACAGAGTATTTTCGGAGAAATGGAGAAGAGCGCAGCTGTATTTTCTGGTGTTTTTTCCTCTGGATGATTGCTGCAATGACTGCGGTTGTTTCTGTGACAGAACCGACGGATTTCCTCCTGGCATGGGAATTGATGGGGGTAACAAGCTTCGCGTTGGTGATTTTTGACTATAAAGAGCGTGTGGTACTGCGCGCTGGTTGGGTTTATCTGTTGGCATGTCATGCCGGAGCCGCATTTCTGATTTTATTTTTTCTCGGAAGAAGTATGGCATTTGAATGGCCGACTGCTGGAACAGTCTTTGCATTAGCAATGCTGGGATTCGGGTTGAAAGCGGGATTTGTGATATTGCATGTCTGGCTGCCGGAAGCTCATCCAGCGGCACCCTCTCCTGTTTCGGCAGTGATGTCCGGCGCTATGATTAATCTTGGCCTTTATGGCATTCTTCGTTTTGCGTGTGAAGAGGGGATACCTGCGGAAATCACCGGATGGACTTTGCTCCTTATAGGAATGACTGGCGCTCTTTTCGGAATCTTGTTTGCTTTGCCTCAGCGTAATATCAAAACACTTTTAGCCTATTCCAGTATCGAAAATATCGGGATTATTTCTATCGGATTTGGATTGGGATTCGCGGGAATTAACATCTCCAAACAGATGTGTTTTTTTGGGTTTCTGGGGGCTTTTCTGCATCTTTGGAATCATGCGTTGTTAAAGGGAGGGCTGTTTCTTGGGGCAGGTGCAGTTATGAAAGCTTGCCACAGTTTGGAGATGGATCGCATGGGCGGATTAATGCAGCGCATTCCGCGAACGGGGGCACTCTTTGCATTAAATTCCTGTGGAATTTCTGGACTACCTCCCTTGAATGGCTTCCTGGGGGAGCTGTTCCTTTATTTGGCAGCTTTTTCCGGAATCATAAGCCTTGCCGAAAAAGAGCAAATTAAGGTTGTTTTTTTGATTGTGCTGGTGGCAGTTCCGGTAGTCTTATCTTTGACTGGTGGGCTGGCAGTTGCTGTGTTTGCAAAAGTTGTCGGAGCTGTCTTTCTCGGGGAGCCGCGTAGCCTTCAAGCTGCAGAAGCGTCTGAACATAAGCATTCCGCGATGACCTTGGCAACGCTGATCCTTTTTGGGTTGTGTATTGTTTCTGCCGCTTTTTCTGCATTGATGCCCAAGGTATTTGCGCCTGTGATCGCTCATTTTATTTCATGGAGCCCGGAGACTCTGGCTGGCGTAGGTACAGAAGCTTCAGAAATCCTTTTGCGAGTGTCGGTGGTGTATTGTGTTGTAATTGTATTGTTTGGGCTGATCGTACTCTGGAGAATGCGGCAATTGAGGAGGCAGAAGCCGGAAATTCACGGGACATGGGATTGCGCTTTTGCCCTACCTTCTGCACGCATGGAATACACTTGTACGGCATTCAGTCAACCACTTCTTGAGCTGTTCCGGGGCTTTTTCCGGCCTCGGAAAAAAATTGTCCTGCCGAAGGGACTTTTTCCGAATGAGGAAGCAATTGAAATTGATGTGGAAGATGCCGCTGATCGTATGGTCTGGGATCCGCTGTTTGTGTTTCTGGGGAAAGTCGCAGACAAAGTTCATAAACTACAGTCCGGTTATCTGCATTTATATATTTTGATTATGGTGTTAGCTTTGCTCGGAATGTTGATATGGGGGCTGCTTCTACGGGATGACCCGGGCGGGGTGTTTCAGATAATATTGGAAGAGGCAGGTGAGTGATATGGGCGGTGAGCAAATGTATTATTTTATCGGCCTTGCCGCGACGTTTCTGCTTGCTCCATTGCTTTCAGGGATCATCAATCGGGTGAAAGCTTTTTTTGCGGGGCGGCAAGGGCCAGGTATTCTGCAACTCTATTATGATCTCGGAAAATTGTTGCGCAAAGGAACGGTTTACAGTTCAACAACCAGTGGAGTGTTGCAATTGGCGCCGGCAATAACTGCAGCAACGCTTGCTGTAGCAGCACTCTTTCTGCCTTATGGAATGCAGAAGTCCCCGTGCGCATTTCCCGGTGATATCTTGATTTTCTTTTATTTGCTTGGAACGGGACGTTTTGCATTGGTTCTCGGTGCGCTGGACACGGGATCGAGTTTTGAAGGGATGGGAGCAAGCCGGGAAGTGGAATTTTCCGCTTTGTTGGAAGGTGCAGTTTTTGCCGTTGTCTGCTTTCTGGTGCTCAGCACGGGGACTGTCACCATGTCTGAGCTGCTGACTGGTTATTCTTTCTTTGGTGCATGGTCCGCAGGGCCTTCCCTGCTGCTGATTGTCGCGGCGTTTTTCATTGTAGTTTTAGCAGAAAATAGCCGGGTTCCCTTTGACGATCCAGAGACTCATCTGGAATTGACGATGGTTCACGAAGCAATGTTGCTGGATTACAGCGGGCCTGACTTGGCAGTGATGCTCTATTGCTCGGCATTGAAATTGTGGTTGTTGAGCAGTTTCTTTACTTTGCTGATTCTGCCTGAAAGAGTGCTTACGGGGGCGGCGGGCTTTGTTGCCTATCTCGGCGGGGTGTTCCTGACGGCTGCTGCCATTGGCGCTGTGGAGTCAAGTATGGCGCGGTACCGCTTTCTCAAAGTGCCACAAATGTTGATCGGCGCAATGGTGATTGCGTTGGTGGCAATAACATTACTACTGATTTTCGGAGGGAAGTTCTGATGTGCGGGGTTACAGAAATGTTATTGGCCGTTTTTCTGTTGACCGATCTGATGTTGGCTGCGGCAAGTCGACTGCTGCATTGTATCCGTGTTGTCGTGGCTCAAGGAATTTTACTGGGGATTCTGCCGCTGGTGATGTGGGACTTTCAGGTTTCTCCTCCGCATGGGAAAATGATCTTTGTTGCGGTAGTGAATGTAATGGTCAAAGGGGTGGTATTGCCATATCTGCTGAATCGGGCTATGCGCCAGGCTAATGTCCGCAGGGAATTGGAACCATATGTTGGATACGGAATGTCATTGGGGATTGTCTTGTTGCTGATTGCCGGTTCCTTTTATTTTGCCGGGCAATTGGAAATGCCGGAAAGTTCGGTTGCGAAATTTTCGACGCCAGTTGCTTTTACGACAATGTTGACCGGGCTTTTTCTTGTAATTTCCCGCCGAAAGGCCTTGACGCAGGTGATCGGATTTCTAATCTTTGAAAACGGGATTTCCATTTTTGGTACAGGATTGATGTTGGAATATGGATTATTGGTTGAACTGGGAATTCTGCTTGATGTTCTGGTACTGGTTTTTGTGGTTGGAATCGTGCTTTTTCAGATCAATCGGGAATTTGACCACATCGATTCTGACCGGTTGAATGCTCTTGCAGATACTGGAGTGGTGATGGAACAAAACAAGAGAGAAGAGGAGGAATAAAAGCGAATGTTTTCGATTGTTCTGATTGCATTGCCTTTGTTGCTTGCTGGAATCGCATGGAGGATACGGCAGGAAAAAGCTTTGTATCTTCTGTTAATAGGGGGAATGCTTTGCAATAGTATCTTGACAGGGTATGCACTGCTGCATCGAGAGCAAAGTTGTTTTCAATGGGAAGGTGCGCGCCTGCTTTATATGGATGAAATGGGGGCAGTTCTTATTGGGATAACTGCATTGCTGTTTCTCTTAGCAGCGATATATATGATATCCTGGATGCCACTGATGCGTAAAAATGAAAAGCCGCAGGGAGAAATGCAGCTTCATTGCATTGTCACGTTGCTTTTTGCATTGCTGGGAACGATGACACTGGTTTTTCTGGCCTATAATTTCGGCTTGCTCTGGGTTGCCGTAGAAGCTACGACATTGGCCAGTGCGCCTCTGATCCTGATGCGACGAAGCCGTGCATCCCTGGAAGCCATGTGGAAGTACATTTTAATCTGTTCCGTTGGGATTGGCCTGGCGCTTTTCGGGACAATGCTGGCTGCCAGTGCATTGCCGATAGAGATTGGAGAAAAGGGCGGTTTGTTTTTTGATACGATGAAGAATGCCTCAAATTCTTTACATCCAGGCTGGTTCAAAGCTGCATTTATTTTTGTTCTGGCGGGATATGGCACCAAGCTCGGCCTCGCTCCATTTCATACCTGGCTGCCGGATACATACAGTCAGTCGACTGCTCCCATTGCTGCACTTTTGGCGGGAGGACTGGTCAACTGCTCTTTCCTTGCTGTTTACCGCTTCTGGAATATTGTGCCGCCACAACTCACAGCGTTCTGTAAGGAATTGCTGATTGTGTTGGGGGTGCTTTCGTTGTTTGTCGCTGCTTTTTTTATGATTCGACAGAATGAATACCACCGCCTGTTTGCTTATTCCAGTATTGAACATATGGGATTGGCGGTTCTGATGTTGGCAGTCGGAATGCCGGAGCTGACACAGATTCATTTGGCTGGACATGCGTTGTGCAAAATGTTACTGTTTTTGATGGCAGGAAATATTCTGATGGGATATCAAACTCGTTCGGTGACTGGCGTTACGGCAATGTTTGAAACAATGCCTCGCAATGCCGTTTTATTGTTGATTGGACTTTTCTGTATTTGCGGAACGCCGCCTTCTCCACTTTTTTTGACAGAATTTCTGCTGGTCTCCGGATGTCCTTTTGCTCTCGGGTTGACGATATTGCTTTTGCTCTTTGCTGTTTTCGGCGGCATGTCTTATTCTGTATTATGTATGACAATGGGGACTGGTAGCCGTCCTTTAAGTCAAGAATGTTTGCGAGATGGGGAATCTCTGGTAAAAATTCCAATACTGTTAACAATGTTGATTGTTGGATATGGACTTTTCCTGCTTTTAGGGCAGTCTGTTGTATTGGGGAGAGGGTAACGATGACGAAGATGACTTTTGAACCTTTGCAATTGCGTAATGGAGAAGCGGCAAGGATTGGGCGGATTCCCCAGGTATCATTCGAGGAGTTTCGGCGGTGGGCAATTAATTCCATCTCGTTGGGAGGCAGACGTATCGCTTCTTTGTTTGCCATGCCGGAAAAGGACGGACGGTTTCCTCTGTTTCTTGTGTTGGCAGACGGGAAGCAGGGGATTTTTGAAGTCGTGAAAACGTTGGTGGGACGTCGTTACCCGGCATTGTCAGCCGAGTGTCCGGCATATCACTGGTTTGAACGGGAAATCGCGGAATCGTTTGCAATTATTCCGGAGCAGCATCCATGGTGTAAACCAATCCGGTTCCATCGGTCGGAAACAGCCGGAATGGATGTTTGGGGGCGGCACGATCGTGAAATTCTTCCCGGAGTGACGGAATACTTTACGATGGCTGGAGATGCCGCCCACGAAGTTGCTGTCGGGCCAGTACACGCCGGCGTTATTGAACCGGGACATTTCCGGTTTCAGTGTATGGGGGAAGATGTTTACTCTCTGGAAATTTCTCTTGGGTATCAGCACCGCGGGATTGAAAAACTGATGCGCGGTATGCCGGGAATCAAATCGTTGCATTATGTTGAGACTGCTGCCGGTGATTCTTCTGTGGCCAATGCGACGAATTATTCTCGGATTGTTGAGGCATTATGCCCACGATTAACCTCAAATTTTGCGGCAGAACGTGTACGGGGGATTGCTCTGGAGCTGGAACGCATTGCTAACCACGTTGGAGATCTTGGTGCTCTTGCCGGTGATGTGGCATTTCTGCCGACAGCGTCTTTTTGCGGCAGGATCCGAGGGGAATATCTCAATATGACTGCCGAAATTGCGGGAAATCGCTTTGGAAGAGGGATCGTAGTACCAGGGGGAGTGAAAAAGACCCTTGACCCGGTGCGTGCTCAAAAACTGATTCACTGGATTGAGCGGGTGTATCCGGATTTACGTAATGCTCTTGCATTGATGTTTGATTCTCCAACAGTGCTTGACCGCCTGGAAAATACCGGTTGCGTTTCTCAAGAAGACGCCCGAGCAATTGGAATGGTTGGGGTTGCCGCCCGAGCCAGCGGGTTGTGCCGAGATAGCCGTCACAGCTTTCCTGTGGGAATTTATCGGCAAAGTGTACCGGAGCGGGCAGATTGCGGGCAGGGAGATGTTTTTGCCAGAGCGGAAGTCCGCCGCCGGGAAATCATTGCTTCTCATGAGTGGTTGTTGACGCAGTTGCATACGATTGTTGAGTCCAATCCAGAGGTGAGAACAGGGGAGAAGATCGTTTTAGAACCGGATTCAATTGCTGTTTCAGTGACAGAGGCGTGGCGTGGAGAATGTGTTCATGTCGCGCTGACAGGAAAAAATGGTGAATTTCTGACTTACAAGATCATCGATCCGTCATTTCACAATTGGTATGGTCTGGCGTTAGCTCTCCGTGGAGAACAGATTTCAAATTTTCCGATTTGTAATAAGAGTTTTAATCTGTCATATTGCGGACATGACCTGTAAAGCGCAAGGAGAATCGTAATGCTGAAAGCTCTTTATGCCCGATTGCGTCAAGGCTATCGAACGGGAAAATTTCCCGATGTTGAGCCAAGTTTACCGGATCGTTTTTCCGGCCTGCCTCAATGGGATGTTACGGTATGTGATGAAGCATGCCATATTTGTGCTGACCATTGCCCGACAGGAGCAATTACCCGGCAGAATGGGAACTTTTCGCTTGATACTGGACGCTGCATTTTCTGCAATGAATGTGCGAATGTATGTCCGGTAAAGGCGTTGACTTTTTCTCGTGAATACCGGCTTGCTGCGATGCATCGGAAAAATTTAATTGTTGATGGCTCTATCCGTCCGATTGATTTTGACGCCGATCCTGAATTGCGTAAGTATTGCGGAAAATCCCTGAAAATCCGGCAGGTTTCCGCTGGCGGTTGTGCTGCCTGTGAATTGGATTTTAATGTGTTAAATACGTTGGCTTGGGATATGGGGCGTTTCGGGATTCAAGTCGTGGCGTCTCCCCGCCACGCAGACTGTCTGCTGGTGACTGGCCCGGTCAGTAAAAACATGATATTGGCTTTGCAGAAAACCTACGAAGCGATGCCGAAGCCTGCCTGGGTTATTGCTTGCGGCACCTGTGCGATTTCCGGCGGATTATACGCAGATTCACCGGAAACAGCAAATGGCGTGGAAGATTTTTTCAAAGTCGATTTATACGTTCCCGGTTGTCCGCCGCATCCTGCAACTCTTCTGGAAGCATTGATTCGGTTGATGGGGCGCCGCCGATAAGGCGGACATCGTATGCCCAATGCAACAAAGCCTGCCTTTGACGCAGCCTTTCCGGATGAAGGCGGAGCTGTGCCAGATGCCGGCGAATTGCCTTCCATCTGGCAATCTGGCGGGCATCATCGGCCATTCTTCTCCCTGAGTAATAGCGGGCATACCATTGGAACCATCCTCGCGGATCATCGGGATGGATCCAGCCTTTTGCCCTCCATACAGACAAAGGTTGCGAGGCGTTGATTTTATAATAGTTCAATGTTGGGTCATGCCGTTCATGGCAGAGTTTTGCGCCTTCAAACCATTCGTCGGGAAATTCGTCACGGCAGTCAGTCATGTATTTTCCGCCGAAAACACCGAGGCGCAGCATTTCTGCTGGAGTTAATTCCGGAGCGAAATCTTCAGCAAAATGCTCTCCCTCCGGTTCTGTACGCCAGTAACGGTAATTTTGCTGCATCAGATCGTTGACGATAACCAGAGTTTTCATTGTATCGTGTCCTGCGGTATCTGTTGAGGAAATTCCAGCTTTTCAATTGGAAAATCCCTGGTTTTCAGGATGTTTTTGTACAATTCGAGAGTCTCTGGCTGCAACAGGGGCGTGCGGGACAGGATCCAGACATATTCCGTTGTCGCTCCAACCACAAGGGCACTGCTGTAGTCATCTGCGATTGCAATGACTTTGTAGTCACTCCAGAATGGACGGAAAAAACTAACCCTGAACCAGCCTTCATCGGGGGATTCCTTAATTTTTCCGATTGCTTTGGCTGAGACGGTTTTTCCCGCTTTGATTCCGCTGTTAATGATATCAAAATTTCCATCTTCCCTCAGTGTATACTGGGCTTTGGCCTGATAGATATCCTTTTCAAAATAATGAGTAATGCGGGCGATCTCATACCATTCCCCCATGAACGCTTTGACATTGAACGGGGTTACTGGCGGAATATCCTGGGTACTGCCAGTATTACAGCCGGTTAAAAACAGAAAAGCGGCACCAAGGCCGCTAAGAAAAAATTTTTTCATCGCTTCCTCCTTTTTTCTTCCTCGTTAAAGAAAAGTACTAGGGAAGCGATGAAAATACAAGTCAAAGATCAGGGTTTTTTTACCCAAATATCTGTTTCAATCAGAGTTAGAGTTCCACCGTTGCGTTCCGGCCAGGCAATGCGGACAAAACGTCCCGTCCCGGACAGATCTAACGTTCGTTCCAGAACTGTATAAGTGTCTCCGGTTCCAGAAGCCAGGGATCCTTGCTCAGTAAACGATTTTCCATCATTGGAAGTTGAGACCGTTGCTCCGGGGAAATTCCCGTTAAAATAGAAGCGCATTCCAGCCAGATCAAAGGATTTGCCCAAGTCAATCGTGATTGCATTTGCGCTGGTTTCTTCTTGGCCGAATCGGACGACCCAGTTTTCTTCTGCTTTTGCATTGGGATCGGTAAAGTACCCTGAACCGTCGACAGCAAGTTGTTTCCAGTTGCCGCGATTGGTCAGTTTTCCGGTGCTAAATGGGACGGTTCCGTCTTCTCCAACGGCATCCGGGATCATCTGAGGAGCAACGTCATAACGGTATGACCCATCAGCGTTTGGCAGGTTCATCCAGCTTTCCTGCTGGTTACGGATCATCTGGTAGCCGTTGCCAGTTGCGGCAAGATAGTTGTGCCAGATTTTTTCAGAAGGCTCTTCCCGTGGAAACGTAAATCGCCAGATGGGATCATCGAGAGGGATGTCCCGTTCTGCAAGGAAGTTCCGCCAGTATTTGACCCATTCCACACTGTCAACAGAGAAGTCGGTGGCTGCTTCAAATCCGCAGAAAATTACTTTTCCTTCGCCAACAGAATGTTCGATCATTGCCGGTTGTCCATTCGGGTAAGTCGCCAGAATTGTGGTATTATCCGGATCAAGTAGTTCCAAAGCAAACGCATAGCTGCCGGGATTGAAGAGGCTGGTTCCGTCAGCCAGAACAATAGTTTCCGGTTTCGGGAGCAGTTCGACTGTTTTAACACCCAGAAGTTTTTCCCGCCAGTTTGTCAAGTCCTCTCCATCGATTCGGAATTGAAAAGCGTCGCGGTCGGGTACCAGGAGAGTGCCGCCCCGGCTGAGAAAACGCTCTATGGCATGGATTGTTTCTTCAGAAAGGAACTTCTGATCCGGCAGGACAACCAGCGAAAATTTATCCCAGCGGGAATTATCACGGTCAATTCGGAAGTCGTCCGTGATAGTCGGATAGCTCCTGCTGCGCGGACCGAGAAGGCTGTACCAGGCAAATGGTTTCGAAGAGGCATTGCGCCCATTAGCCATTGCTGTATAACTGCCGTAATGAATGGCTATTTTGGGATCTTCCGGGAGTTTAAGTTTGTTCATTCGCTGAGCACGGTCGCAAATTGACAGAAACGCTTCCCATTTCTCCGGGTCGGAAATCTTCGGGTGATTGAGTTCACGGTCAAACCATTCAACTGCCCCGGCGAAAACTCCACTGCCACCTGCCTGGAAAATCTGATCCATCCATTCATACAACGCCTCAATTTTGGGCGGAGACGGATATTTTATGAATTGCAAATAGGGGTAAACTGGTTTTCCGGTCAAATCGTGGTAGAATTTGGTCAAATAGCTGGAAGTGAACCGGAATACTCCACGGCGATAATGCAGTGTTTGTCCCGGCTGGATATCGGAAGCCTGTGCCATTCGTTCCCAGTCTAATGGCGTTGCAGAAGACCATTCATCCGTGCCTACAATGATTGCCTTGGGATTGGCACGAAGAATTTCTCGCCGCCAATCCAGCAAAGTGGCGATACTCTGGTCGGCCTGGCAGCGAAGGTAAGCAATTTTTTTGAATGGATCGGGATCATCGTCGGATGCGGGTAGACCATATTTTCCGAACCCGAAACGTTCTTTAACGATCGGATCCAGCGTTTTCCAGTAATCATCAGTCCGTTTTTCTTCTGTCGGAATGTAGGTGAGAATCCGATACCATTCGTCGGCAAGAAACACGAAGAGCGGTTGATCCGGATCGACACCTTCCATCGGCGTTTCCCGAATGGTTTTCTTCACAACTTCTGAATAGATGGGGTCATTGTAATTTGCCATTCCATTGGTCGCTTCGACAGCTCCTTGTTCCAGAGCAAGGGAATAACAGATGGAAACCGGGTAAAAGAGCGCTGGCGTCTTATGTTTTAAGGTTAATTCCGGGTAAGGTTTATGAAGTCCATGCTGGAATGGCGCAAGATTGTGTTTTGCTGATTCTTCGATTTCCGACTCGATGGAGTAGGGGATTCCGAGCATTTTCGCCGTAGAGGCGTAGAGCGCTTTTTGCATGGAATATGTCCAGTAGGGATAAGCCAATGGCTTTTCTGGGGCTGAATCGGGAATCATGACTTCTTCGTAAAGCGGTTTATTGTCCGGATAAAGAACACTGAAATCCAAAGGCATTATGGAATCATCAGCAATGAGTTCAACATTGTCAATCCAGCATTTGACTCCCGGTTTAAAATAAAAATCGATTCCGGCAAGGAACGCATCAGAAGGAGTGGTAAACTCTAATTCCACTTCTACCCAGACGTTAGCTGTGCCGGGAAGTGTCTGGGTTCCGTAATCCCCGAGAGAACGGCGCTCTTCGTCACGAAGGTAGAAGAAGAGCATCAGGGTATCTCCAGTAAGTTTTTCCGTAAAATAAGAGAACTTGAGCCGATATCCTGTATTGGGCTTAACTTTTACTTCTTTGGTCAACCACACTGGAGTTGTGGTACGCTCGACAAAAAGGCTGCTTTTGCCTTCACTGGCAAAAGTTTCATCTATTGTCAGTGTTTCATCCGCAGCAGCGGTTCCTTCAACTGATTGATTCCAGTGTGTCAGGCCGTCTTCAAACGAACCGTTGAGCAGTTGCTCTTCAACCGCTATGCCAGCCGAAGGCAACAGGCCTGCGAGGGATAGGCAGCAGGCAAATGAAAGTGCGTGTTTCATAGAGTGAGTTCCTTCTTTTCCTTATTTTTTCTATCCATCTGAATATGAGAGATTTTAAGACAAATAAATAAAAAAACTTCCGGGAAAATCGTCCGGAAGTTTTTGATATTGATAGAATTAATCAGTCGTTAATCCGCGCAGTCTGGCAATGCGTTTGGCGATCGGCGGGTGGGTACTGAAAAGAGAGTCTGCTCCGCCGCGCAGGCCTAAATTCGGGTTGACAATATACATGTTTTCCGTGGCATTGCTGACTTTCATCGGCGAACGGTCACCGGCAAGAATTTCCAAAGCCTGTGCCAGGCCTTCCGGATTCCGCGTAAATTCCACAGCAGAGGAATCCGCCAGATATTCCCGTTGACGGCTGACCGCCATTTGAATCAAAGCCGTCAGGATTGGAGCCAGAATCGCCAAAATTATCCCGATAACCAGAAAAATCAACTGCGCACCGCCTTCATTACGATTGTTACTGCGCCGTCTTCCGCCGGATAACCATAGCGACCGCAGAAAAATTTCGCTTATCATAACGATTCCGCCCGCTAAAATTGCCAACATTAGAGAAAAACGGATGTCGAAATTCCGGATATGCCCGATTTCATGCGCCATAACTCCCTGCAATTGTTCACGGTTGAGTTTTTCCAGCAACCCGGTGGTAATAGCAACGGCCGCTTTATCTGGCGACATACCCGTGGCAAAGGCGTTGGGAGCATCTTCCTCAATAATGTACACCTTCGGCATCGGGATGCCGGCGGCAAGAGAAAGTTCTTCAACCACGTTGAAAAGCTGAGGTGCATCCTCTTTTTCAATCTGGTGTGCTCCGCTGAAGGCGAGAATTGCGCTTGCTCCGGAAAGAGAGGCGACCAGAAGGATAATTACTCCTACAGCAAAAGCGATGAGTATACCGCTTTGCAACTCTCCGGTAAGTGCAATTCCCAAGCTTGCTCCGATTGCCAGAAGCAGAATCATCATGACGATTGCCAACAAAACACTGTTGCGTTTATTGGCTGCGATTTGCGTTTGAAAAGTTTCTACTGCTGCCATATTCAGAACTGGATTTTCGGGACTTGACGTTCAGTGGCGTCAGTAATCTGCCACAGTTCAGAGGTACGGAAGTTGAAAATGTTGGCAATGATATTTTTCGGGAAAAGTGCTATTGCGGTATTGTAATTTGTTGCCGTGTCATTATAATGCTGACGAGCAAACGAAATCTTATTTTCCGTTGAAGTCAACTCTTCCTGCAATGCCAGAAAATTTGTATTGGCTTTCAGATCCGGATAGGCTTCCATCTGCACCATCAAGCCCTTTAATGCGCCGGTAAGTTGATTTTCTGCAGCAATTTTTGCCCCGGTGTCACCACTGGGAACCTGCATCGCCGCAGAACGGTATTCGGTAACTTTTTCCATCACTCCAGCTTCGTGTTTCGCATAACCTTTGACTGTTTCCAGCAGATTGGGAATCAGGTCATAGCGTCGCTTAAGCTGAACGTCAATTTGTGACCAGGCGTTTTCAACCATCTTTTTGGCCGCAACCAGGGAGTTGTACATAGCGGCAATAATCACAATTACAAGTACGACAACACCGAGAATAACCAAAAGGGGAATCAACATTTTTTTCTCCTTGCTTAAGTTATGAAAAGTAGTTTGATAATGTCGGTACGATAGACCACTATACGATACTTCAGGTTCGTGGGAATGCAAGAAGATTTTCTACAATTTTTGCGGATGAGCAATTTGCTTTGAATCCATCTCTCTTCTGGATCGGAAGATAAGTGCTTTGAATACGCTGCGCCAATTGCAGTTGTATTGAATGTTTTAACACCAGACAGGCCGAAAAATACTATCATGCACTGTCGTAACATTGTTTTCAAACATCCTTTCAAGATCTTCCGAACTGCAATTCTGTTTTAGACGACAGTGACTGTCAGTAGTTCCTTTTCTTTTTTTTGCGGAACGTTTTCCGGATTGCAGCAAGCCAGCGAGGAGATAATACCAGAAATACGGATAGCAAACCTGCCGGAGCAAGCAGAAAGATCTTTGGCCCGAAATAGGGTAGCAGCACAGCTCCCAGTATCGCGCCGACAATAAAACACCCGATTACCAGGAAATAGTGCAATGCTTTATGAAATTCGCTCGTATCTTTTTCCCGCACGGATACGAACAAGGCAGCCGTGCCGCTGCGCAAGTTTCCCGTACACATTGTTGAAGCAAACGGAAGTCCTCGGACTTTGCGGAACGTTTGTACCTGCAGGGCGCAGACAAAGGTAATCACTGCATTAGCAATAAAGTCCCATTCTCCAAACGGCAGAAAGGAGATTGGCAGCAGACATAGTGCTTCAATCAGAATAATTGTCTGGTGCCAGGTAACGCTGCGCAACATGGTAAATTTCCAATGAATCAATTCGGCAGTAAAAATTCCCAGTGCGTAAAAGAAGATTGCCAGAAAATACTTTGCACTATGGTGCCAGTCTCTGGTTGCCAGAGAAAATCCAAACAGTACCATATTGCCTGTCACTGCGTTGGCAAAGACTTTTCCTCGGTACAAATAAGAGTAAATATCCAGAAACCCACCGATTATACTTAACGCACAGGTTGCTGTTAATCGCTCAGAGTGGGGGTGCGGCTCTGGATTATGCCAATGCGAGAAATGAGAAGGAATGTTGGGTTTTAATCGCATAGGAAACTCGTTCGTTGGAAAATTTTTTGAGTTATTACTATACAATGTTGGCACTTTGTTTTCAAATCGGTCATCTTATGCAGAAAAAAAGAAAACGCCATTAGGAGTTTTCCTATGGCGTTTTCTTTTACATCGGATTGCAGAAGAACGTTTATTTTCCGAGTTTTGCCGCAATCAGTTTTGCCGCCTTTGCCCCGGACATCAGCATCCCGCCGAAGATCGGCCCCATCCGATAACCTCCGTTGACATTGTTGGCGCTCATCCCGCAGGCAAAAAGCCCGTCGAAATATTCCTGGGTATTTTCCACTGTTGATGCTTCCCCTGAATCGACCCACATGGGACGTTCGCCAAGGATCTTTCCGGTTTCCGTATTCAAACGGATTCCCGCTTTTTCGGTTGCCAGTTTCATGATTTCACTCGGATGCCCGGTTCCATCAAGAACAACGTCAGAGAGAACTGTTAAGGGATCGACGTGCATCCCCAGGCGTTCAACTGGCGTCCAGTTAATGACAAGCCCACCGATTTTTCCTTCTTTGAAGACAATGTCTTCGACACTCATGGCATTGAAAATTTTTGCTCCCGCCTGAATTGCTCCAAAAATCAAGCCGGAAGCCATTTCCACAGAATCAAGTGTATAGTAACCTGGCGCATCCGGAATTTCCACATAACGAATCCCGAATTCATCCAGAATTGGAGTGGCATCGCTCTGGACGACAACTTCGTTAAACAGCATCCCGCCGCCCCAAGTCCCGCCGCCGGGAGCAAGTTTGCGTTCAAAAACAGCAACGGAAAGGCCGGTTTTGCTCAGATAACGTGCTGCCACCATTGCGGATGGCCCACCGCCGACGATTGCGACGTCGACTTTGAGAGAATTTTCCAGTTTATTGGCGAAAGTGTGTACAATCGCACGCGAAATCACATTTTCAATCGACATGACAGAAACTCCTGGCTGATGATATGACAAAACGCGGTCAAAGGTTTGACCGCGCGTAAAATCCGTTCAAATAATATTGCTCAAATCCCCGAAAATTCAAGGTTATGGGATGAATTCTTTGTCGGAAAGAAAGTGACTGCGCTCCACTGCGGCCCAAAACGCCGCAGCGTGCGCAGTCTATATGGAATAGCCGCCTTTCGTAAGGCGACTGAAGAGGGCTTTTATCCAAAGATACTATACCCTACCTTATGGTTTATTCAAGTTCAAGCCGGAGAACTGTAAATTTTTCCGGGGAAAGAAATTGACATGCCGTTTGCTGAAAAGTTGTTTCTGTTTGTTGCCCTGACGGGTAATCAAGGCGCTCTGCATGTTTGACCGGTGCGGGACAATGCAGTTCCAGTGCTACCGGTGGAGCCCAGACAACCGTTGATGGTTTAGGAACAATCGTACCTTCCGGAAGTTCTCCGCCCAAAGAATTCATCATAGTCAGGATGAAATGTTTACCATCCGGTTCTTCATACAGGTCGAAGCAGGGCAGAAATCCGCCATCCGGGCGGACAAGGCGGAATTCCGGGTGTGCCAGCTCCGCGGCAAGACCTGCATAAGTTGCAGCTATTTCTGGTTTCGGCCGTGCATGGAAGATTTCACCGGCGTTGACAAAGGTCTGTTCCAACTCAGTTGGAATCAAATTTTCAAGAATTAAAACCCTGCCTTTGTGGAATCTGTGGGCCAGTACTGTGAAGTTGCCGAACTTTTCCCGTTTTGCCGTTGTTGGATGAAAATTCCCGTTGCGGTAATTTTTGCCGTTCATTTCCCAGTCAAAAATTCCTCCACATAACTCTTCCACCTGTTTTGCCAAGCCCGGATCGGGATTTCCCAGAGGATCCATTAAGCCCAAAGCCCCATTAATCAGAAGAGTTCCGCCATTTTGAACATACTTTACCAGAGAAGCCAGATCACACGGTTCAATTGCAAACACGTTGGGCATGATCAGGAGGCACGGCAGTGGACGTCCGTCATTGAGAGTCGCCTGTTGCACGGCCCGGTACTCGTACCCAGAGTCTTTGATTGCTTCACACCAGGCATTAAAAGGGTGAAGATGGGAGTCTTCCCATGCCGGGTCAATATCCCGGCTGTCGGCGGAAAGAAAGACACCGATTTCTGCTGCGGTTGTGCCCCAACGGCCTTTGGGCAGGTAGTTTTTTTCAAACTGGTAATAATCCCGGTCAGGCTGCTCCGGGGCCATCCCGGTAAGACGGACGCGGCAGAGGCAAAAATCCAGTCCGGCGGTTTTGGCAAAGGCCCACATCGCGTTTTCTTCCTGATAGTCGATCTCGTTGCGGCGGTCATCTGTATCTGCAAATGGCAGCATCATGACGGATGTTTCCCGCATTGCCGGGCTTTCGCAGAGCTCGCGGTAAATTGCTGCGGCAACCGAAATTCTGCGGATACTGTAAAAGTCTGCCGGTTGATAAAGTTCCCAGCAGATGGAGTCTCCTAACAGGGTATAAAGTTCCGGATAGATCCCGGAAATCTGGCTGGGCCAAGGCGATCCCGGGTCATTGGCGACGTACGGAAAGAAAAGATTAGGAAATTCTTTGTGGATCCGCCGGTAAAGGTCAATATGAAATTCGGTCATCCACTTTTTTCGCACCAAGTGCCATTGCCGCCATGCAGGAGTTCCTTTTTGTTGTGCTGCAACGTAAAGCTCTCCCAGATCCCCATGATATTCTTTTTGGTATTTTTCCCGGCAGACAGCACAGGAGCAGCCTCCATAGAAGCTGGCATCGTCGCTCATAATGCCGTCAAATGGGACACGTTTCAACATGGATTTCAGGATACTCCAATAGTATTCCCGGAATTCCTGGTTATTCGGGCAGAAAGTACGCGTAGCATAGCCATCCTGCAGACGGACAATGCTTTTTCCGTCATCAGCACAACCGAGTTGAAGCATTGGTTCCCATTCCGGCAAGACCCGTTCCGGTTTTAAAAAGGTATTGGAGTGGTGGAGAATGACTTTGATTCCCCGCTGATGGCAAATGTTTACCAGTCGTTCGCAGCAATCCATGAAATCATCGAAGAGCGGACGGTTGACGCTGTCAAAGAGATAGTGCAAATCATAGTCGCCGCCACCAATGATGATACAGTTTACCGCATTGGCTGCAAATTTATCAACATATTCAATAATTTCCTGATCAGACAATGCGGGATTGACAGCCCAGAAGGAACAACGATCCGAAACAAATCGGTTTTCTGTCGGAAAGGGGCCGGAGTCAAGGCCGGCGTCGGCTAATGTTTTGCGCGATTCATTACGATAAGTCATCAGCACTTGTTTCCTTAAAAAGTAATTTTAAGAACCCCGAATTTTTCCGGCATGGGAATTTGCACAGCGTTTCCCATGACATCCAATTCTGTGACGGCATCGTCGGGGTAATTCAGCATTTCTGCTTTCACAATAGCTTGCGGCATTGTCAATGTCAAGGGCTTTGACGCAGGCCATGAAACTTTTGAAGGAATCGGGATCGGTGTACCTTCCGCCAGTTCATCTGATCCTGAGGTATTGACAATGGGAATAAAAATGACATTGTCTTCATCCTTAGAGTTATAGATTCCAAAAAATGGAAGTTTTCCATCAGCTGTTTTCAGTTCAACCGCATGTGGGGAAAGAATTTTGGCAAGCTGTGCCATTTTTTCTGCACTTGCCGGATTGCCATTGTGGTGAAATTCAGACCCATTTGCCATATATTTCTGTGCAACGGCCGCGTCGGGAATTTCCGGAATTACCAGGACCGTTCCCGATCCCAAATGGTTGCAGAACGTATTGCCGAATGGACTTTGCGGATATGGTTCTGCCTGCTCTGCCACAAAAGGAAGTGCTCCGCTAATGGGGGATGCTGTTGGTTCCTGCTGGGAAAGTTTTCCGCCGAGCAGAGAGTTCAGCTGGGGATTGTCCGGATTGCGGAGAACTCCAGTTTCATCTACGGTGCCAAAGAGGCCATGAATAACCAGAGTACCGCCTTGGGAAACATATTCAGTCAATTGGGCAATCGCATGATCGGAAAGTGCGAAAGCGTTGGGGACAATTAACACTGCAGGGAGCTTCTGAGCCTTTTGCGCTTCGTTGCTTAAGTTTAACTCGGAGATGGCACGGTATTCCAGACCATGATTTTTCAGGCTTTGCGCCCAACCCTGAAACGCCGGGAGGTGAGTACTTTCCCATGCCGGATCGATATCCCGGCTCGCTGCGGAAAAGAGAATGCCGATATTGGAGTGCGTGTTGCCGTAATCGAACCATTCCGGATGATTTTTTTCGTAATTGAAAAAGAAACGTTCAGGGTCTCCGGTAACCATTCCAGTCAGAAAAACACGCGCCAGACAGAAATCTAAATTGACAGTCTTGGCCAGAGCCCACATGAAGAGTTCTTCTGCCGGGTCGGTAACATCCCGTTTGTCCGCCTGATCGGCAAACGGCATCATTAAAACCTTTTCTACTCGTACGGTAGGAAGTTCGCACAATGCGCGATAATAGGATGCTGACGTGGCAATTGGCCGATAACTGGCGAAGTCAGAAGGATTGTAAATTTCCCAGAGAATAACATCTCCATACAGTGCATAAAGTTCTGCATATAGCCCCGTTGTCTGGCTCGGCCAGGCGGAAAGAGGGTCGTTTGCCAGAAGAAAAGTAAAAATACCGGGGCGTTCAGCCGCCAGTCGGGCATGGAAATCATCGTAAAAATCCGTCATCCATTGCCGGCGTATGGCGTGCCATTTCCGCCACTCAGTCGATCCAGTTTTCTGGGCGGCAACGAAGGCATTCCCAATGTCTCCCTCAAATTCAGCTTTGAACTTTTCCGTACAGACATCGCAGGAGCATCCGCCGTAAAGATTGGCGTCATCACTCATTACCCCGTTGAATTTTCCTTCGTCAAGCATTCCCGACAGGATCGACCAGTATAGATCACGAAAGTCTTTGTTATTCGGGCAGAAAACACGGGTGGAATAGAGATCTTGCAGAACGACTATACTTTTGCCTTCGGGAGAAAATCCACGTTGGAGCATGGGCTCATATTTTTCTGACAAATTTGGGCTGAGCAGACAATTGGAATGGTGTTCGATTACGGAAATTCCTTTGGCATTGCAGCGTTCGGTAAGGATTTTTGCTGCATTCATGTAGGCTTCTAATTCAGGCGTGCCAACTGAATTGAACAAGTAATGATGATTCCCGCCGCCAATAACGACTGCTCCAACTCCTTCTGCCGCCCATTGATCGACTTGTGCTGCCAGTTCTTCCGGTGAAAGTTCCGGTTTGACAAGGTGAAATGTTGCACGGTCAATCCCTGCCGGTAGAGGTGTCGTTTGCGGATCAGGGGCACTTTGAATTGTTCCTGAAAACATAACCATGGCGGTAGCAAGCAGTACAATCTTGGGGAACAGCATACAAAACCTCCTTATAACAATCGTTTGTTTTTTTCTGGAGCAATATAGCATGGCAAAGCGGAAAACCAAACCGGATAATATGGATTTTCCGAGGAAGTTTGAAAAATCAGCAGTATTCGATTGGGTAGGGCGGTAAAGATGCCAGAAAAAGTCTTCCGTAGCGTTTGGTAACGATACGAGGATCAAGGACGACGACAATGCCGCTGTCAGTACGGCTGCGGATCAATCTGCCGACGCCCTGCCGGAATTTCAGAACCGCTTCTGGAAGACTGTAGTTTAGAAAATCACTTTGCCCCTGTTGTTTCAATACTTCACCCCGTGCGGCAATCAGGGGATGCGTCGGTACCGGGAAGGGCAGTTTGGCAATGATGACGTTGGATAACGCATTCCCTGGGACGTCTACGCCCGTCCAAAAGCTGTCTGTTCCGAAAATGACGGAATCGACGTCATTCTTAAATTCTCTGAGCATGGCGGAGCGGGAAAGATCACCACCCTGAACCAGTAGGCGAATGCCTTCTTCAGTAAAAAAACTTTGCAATGATTCTGCACACTGTTTGAGCTGAGTATAACTGGTGAACAGGACAAATGCTTTACCGTGAGTACGCCGGAGAAAGCGGGGAATTTCCCGTTTTAAGGCTTCAGCATATTCGGAGAGATCTGCCGGGTCAGGCATTTTTCGCGGGATGCACAGTGTTACCTGGTCAGGGTGGAAAGGGGAATCCAGCTGCATCGTTTCTCCCCCGGAAAAACCAATGCGTCCGGTAAAGTATTTGAAGTCATTGTCGACAGTCAATGTCGCACTGCTCAGGATTACCGGCATTGTGCCACTGAAGAGATAGTCTTTCAGCAGTTGTCCAACGTTGAGCGGAGCTGCTTGCAGGAGAACATCGTCTTTGGTTCGCTCAATCCAATAGACATAGTCCGGTATGGACATCTGGAGGAATGCAGATAGCGTATTCAGGCATTCATCACACCAGAGCAATCTGCCGGAAAGTTCAGTTTTGTAATTCTTGTCTTCCTGAAGATCGATGTAAGCGGCGAGATCCTGCCGGAATTTGGACAGCAGTGGAGAAATATTGTCTGGAACCGGATCCGGTTCGCGAATGCGCAGGATTGTCTCATAGGGATCGTTGAATTTTTCAGCGACCATGCCGAAAAAGAGTTTGACTTTATTACGGATTTCTGTAATTTGCCGGCGCAGTTCCAAGGCTTCTTCTCCTCCTTTTAAAAGTAGGCCTCTTGCGATGTCCGGATTGAATAAACGATTGAAAAAGCCGTTCATCCCGTTTTGAGAAATGCCCATTCCCAGATGTTCCGCAGCATTATTTTCCAAAGTATGTGCTTCATCGATCACCACGGCACTATAATTGGGAAGCAAACTTCCATCACTGACTTGTCGGATTTTCAGATCCGTTAAAAAGAGGGCATGATTCGCGATAATAATGTCTGCTTCCTCCCATTCCAGCCGGGCTTTCCAGTAAAAGCAGCGTCGATAGAATGCACAACGAGGGCCCAGGCAGTTTCCGCCTTCACTGCAAACATATCCCCAGGCCGAAGGATGAATCCGGGTTTGCAGAGAATCACGGTTGCCATCCGGGGTCTGTTCCGCCCAGTTCCGCAGCCGTTCAATATCCAACCCGATCGATGGCGCTGGTAAAATTTTATCTTTCTGGTCTCCGGAAAGCAGAGACAGGCGGCGCAGACAAAGGTAATTCCCGCGGCCTTTTGCCAGCGCGGCTTTGAACTCCAGTCCCGTTATTTTTTGAATCAGCGGAATGTCTTTTTCGATCAACTGTTCCTGAAGGTTAATTGTTTCTGTCGAAATCAATACTGGATGTTCTGCCTGTTGAGCATAGAGGATTCCGGCGATCAGGTAGGCAAAACTTTTACCGATTCCGGTTGGTGCTTCCACACAGAGGTTCGTGTTGTTTCCCAAAGCTTCAGCGATTTTTTCTGCCATAGCAACCTGTGATGGCCGCGGTTCATAATCTCGCCCGCCAAAGCAGGAAGCTGTTCGCAATGGACCATCCGGGGCAAAAAATTCCCGTACTCCTGCCAGGATCTTTCCCCCATCGATGATACGAACTTCTGATGCCGTCATTTCGACAGGACGTTCGTAGTCGGGAACAAAAAATTCGCTGAGATCAAACATGGATTCTATTTCCCGGTCAGATCTTCTCTGGGCCATTGTTCTCAATACTTGCCAGGATCTTTGCGATTGTTTCTTCCTGAATGGTCAGCGTATCGTCAATCAGTTCGGCGAGTTCTTCAGCATGTTCTGCGTCAACCGAGTGCGCCGGATTATTTAGAAGCTCCAGCATGTGGCTCAGATAAAGAGACCCTTCTGCCAGTTTTTTCATCTCTTCGGAGGGCAGTTCTTTATCTCCTGTAACGGCGGCAAGGTAATCGAGAAATTCAGTGCGTTCATTGACTCCATCGAGAATTTGGGTTCGGAGCTCTGCTTTTTGCGCATCTTCTTCTCGGTTGTAATTTCCGGCAAACTCTTCAAACTGCTCTTCAAGCATGTTTAAAAAAGCCGCTTCCTGGGCATCGTCAGCAAAGGGTAGTGCTGCATCTCCGAAGCAGCGGGCAAAGAAACTCGGGAAATCAAGTTCCCGAAGTTTGCATTGATCCAGCATAAAACCGTAAACTTCCGCTTCGGTTAACGAAGATCCAAGTTCCTTGAGGATTGCACCAAGAGAACTGGTTGTCCCTTTGGAAATTCCAATCCCTTCCGGCAAATCAAATGTGTCGTCCGCATCATCTTCATCGCTGCTGCGAATCAGTACCGAATGTCCGGCATGATCCATAGAAATTTCAATCTGGTCGGTATGCGTTAGAAATTCATCCACAGAGCATCCCGTTTCTCCCCAGACTGACGGAGATGCAAGGAGATATGCTGCGGCAATCTGCCCGGTAATTTCCAGATAATCGTCGTAAAGATCAATCACTTTTTCCAACGCTTCGGTAAAATGGTCATGCCACTCGTTCATTTGCTCTGCATAACGGGATTTCCCGGGCAGGTGAGTCATTTTAAATTGTCCTGTCAACGGGTCGAGGATCGTTACAACTAACGCATCGCCAGAAGTAAAATGGTGTTTCCGGTAGAAAGAAGTCATGTCAAAAACATTGAGAATGGCTTCCCGGTTACGGGTATTTTCCGCAAGCAGTTTCTGGTTTTGGGGATTTTCTGCGATGAAATAATCAAAGAGTTCTTCGGCTCCGAGAAGAACATGCGCACCGATGATTTCCATGATATCACAACGCTTTTCGGTACGTGGTAGGGCATGCCCTGCGTCATCGTCAAGTTCCACTTCCGACGGGAAAATTTCATTGCTGCAAAATGGAGCAAAGCGATGTCCCGGCAGCAGAATGTTATTTTCGATTTCATATTCCCCGGGTGTCACGAGAAAAATTTTGCCTCGCATTGCCGGTCCCTGATTGATGTATACGCCGTCGTCACCGGAAAAAAGCAGTCCGGGTGTATTGCTCAGTTCTCGATCCAGACGCTCCCGGAAGCGTTTCCGTTCGTCCTCTTCTTCCGGCTGGGGCAATAAAGCGGCAAGTTCGTCTACAGTGATCGTGGTGGCAGCTGTTCTGGCGCACAATTCTGCAATTGCTGCGTCAACTTTTCCGGATATACTTTCATTCTGTTTTGCATTCATGGTCGCATTCCTTTTTATCGAAGGCTTATTGTCCGCCGTTGGCCAGTTGTAGAATTGTTTTTCCCATGACCTTGTCAAGATAATCTGCGAGTTCTACCTGCTCCCAGGTTTTCAGTGTTTCCAAGGGAATTGCTTCTGAAAGCAGAAAGTGTCCGCTGGCAGTACGGCGAAGTCCCTTGAGGGTAGCCCCACACCCGATCGCCTTGCCGATGTCTTCCGCAAGTGTGCGGATATAGGTGCCTTTCGAGCAATGGACGGCAATATCGCATTCCGGAAGTTCCATTCGTTGAATCTCAATAGATTCGATTCGAATTGGCTTGGCTTCCCGTTCAATTTCAATACCTTTGCGCGCCAATTCGTAAAGGCGTTTCCCATCGACTTTGATTGCAGAGGCCATCGGTGGTTTCTGCATGCTTTCTCCCACAAAAGTGCTGATTGTTTTCCGCAGTTGTTCTTCCGTAATTGCGGAAGTGTCATTTTTTGCAATAATTTTTCCGTCAAGATCTCCGGAATCGGTAACGGTACCAAGCAGAATCGTGGCGTTGTATTTCTTATCTTCTCCACTCAACTTCTGGCTGAGTTTGGTAAAGCGGCCAAAAACGATCACCAGCAATCCGGTCGCTGCGGGGTCAAGCGTTCCACAGTGGCCGATTTTGGGAATATTAAACCTGCTGCGGAGAAAATTGACAACGTCAAAGCTGGTCCAGTCTTTCGGTTTGTCTACAAGAAGGATGCCGTCGGTTTCAAATGGCGGCAAACGGTGTCTGTCAGGACGATAACGCATTAAAAACAATCTCTTTCGATGAGTTTTGTCAGTTGTTGTGCCGCTTCTTCGATAGAAGCGGCATGGATGGTGCATCCGGCCGCGAGTTCGTGCCCGCCGCCACCAAGTTGATTGGCAATTTTCCGTACGGATATTGCCGGATTTTTGCTGCGGAGAGATGCCTTGAAAGCATCCTGTGTTTCGTAAATGGCGGCGACGATTTCGGTTCCGGCAATCTGGCGGATGCGGTCAATCAGAAAGTCCGTATCAGATTTACTGAGGCCATATTTGTCCAGCAAAGCCTGGGGAATCGTCGCACAAGCAAATCGCCCTCCGGCGTGAAGTGTCGTACGGCAATTCAAAACGTCACCTTCCAACTTGAGCAGCCCCAAGGGCATTTCACTGAAAAGCATACGGATCAAGCCGGAAAAATCCGCCCCAGCTTCTATAAGTTCCGCTACGTTACGCAGCGTTTGCGGCTTGGTGTTATTGTGTCGTAATCCCCCTGTGTCTCCGAGAATACCAAGCAACAGGGCATTGCGGCACTCTGCGGAAATAGAAAATTGCGGAAGCTCCGCGGTAAAAAGGTCATAAAGAGTTTCGGCAGTCGCTGAATGTTCGGAAACGTAATTGATAGAACCGAAATTTTGATTGTCAATGTGGTGATCCAGAACGCAAAGTCTTCCAGCTGATTGAGAGACAAAAAGATCGGCGGTCCAAGGTGCTGGCAGTCCGAGACGGGCCGCATTAGGCGTATCCAGCGCAATAATACTGTCATAACCGTCAAGAGTGGAAATTGCTGTAAGAACCGGAACTGCACAGTATTGCCGGTAACGAAGGGGAAATGGCGAACTGCACAGAATGTCCACACTTTTTCCGTTTTTAGCTAAAAAGTAATAAAGTGCTGATAAAGAAGCAATAGCATCAGCATCTGGGTTGGTATGAGCAACCAGCAGCAGGCGTGATGATGAAACAAGACGCGCCGCGAAGGCGGCGCGTGCAGATTTGTTTTCAGCAAATTCAATTACCATCAGCTTCATGCTCCATATTCAGCTGTTCCGATTCCATCAAAAGTTGCAGAACACGATCTCCGCTTTCAATGCGGTCGTCAATTTTGAAGTCGAGAACCGGGGTGTGTTTGAATGCCAGTTCCCGGGCAAGCGCTTGCTGAAACTCCCGTTTGCAATGGATAATAGAACGGAAAACGTTTTTCCGTTCTTCTTCGTTGCCGCCGAGAAAGCTCAGGAACACAACAGCATGCCGGAGATCAACGGAAGTTTTCACCGCCGTTACGGAAACAAGAATGCTGCCACTTCCATCTTCTGCTGCATAGGTTGAGCGCTCAATGCACTCGGCAAGAACCCGTTTGACAAGTTCATTGACACGGGTCAGACGGTCAACTTGAGCCATACTTTATCCATCCTTATGGTTACAGGGTTGCTTTGCGCAATTCAATTTCATAGGCGACAATAGTGTCCCCTTCGATGAAATCCGCGAAGTTGTCGAGGCGGATCCCGCATTCAAGTCCGGCCTTAACTTCTTTGACATCATCATGGAAACGGCGAAGTGAGGTAATTTCTCCATTATAGATCAATTCATTACGGCGGTAGACACGTGCCTTTGCCCCGACTTTGACTGAGCCGGAATCAACGAGACAGCCGCAAACTTTCGGCCCTTTCGTAAGCTCGAAAATTTGTTTAATTGTTGCCGAGCCAAGTTCTTTTTCCCGTTTTTCCGGTGCCAGTTTACCAGTAAGTGCATCGGTGATATCGTTCAGCAGTTCGTAAATGATGCTGTAGAGGCGAATATCGACGTTTTCCCGTTTGGCAATTTCGTTAACTCCGGGATTGACCCGAACGTGAAACCCGACAATAATTGCATTGCTCGCAGCAGCGAGGGTAACGTCATTTTCAGTAATGGCACCGACACTGTTGGCGATAATGTCAACTCTGATTTTTTCCGACGGCAGCTTTGCCAGTGAATCGGCAATCGCTTCCCCGGAACCTTTTACGTCAGATTTGATTATCAGTGGCAACGTTGTCATGTCCTGCGTATTCAAACGGCTGAATAGATCATCAACAGTGGCAATACTGTTGCCTCCGAGAGTTTTGGTACGATTTTCTTCGATACGGCGTTCCGCTTCGAGGCGGGCGACTTTTTCGTTTCGGCATACGACGAGTTTGGCGCCGGCTTCCGGAACTCCATTTAATCCGACGACTTTGACCGGAATACTGGGCCCTGCAGATTTTACGCGACTTCCTTTGTCGCTGAACAAGGCTTTCACTTTACCGGTAAATTCTCCGCAGAGTACAACATCGCCGATTTTGAGCGTTCCATCCTGAACCAGAACGCTGGCAGTCGGCCCAAGACCGGGTTCAATCTGGGACTCAATGACAACACCCTTGGCAGACCGTTTCGGGGCAGCTTTCAGCTCAAGGATTTCTGCTTCCAGAAGAATACGGTCAAGCAAGTCATCCATTCCCTGCCCGGTTTTGGCAGAGACACGAATCGCGGCAACTTCTCCACCCCAGTCTTCGCTCATCAGATTGTTTTGCTGCATCTGCAGAAGAATACGATCCGGGTTGGCATCCGGGAGGTCAATTTTATTGATTGCCACAATAATCGGTACCTTTGCTGCACGGGCATGATTGAGCGCTTCAATCGTTTGCGGTTTGAAGCCGTCGTCAGCTGCGACTACCAGGACAACAATGTCAGTGACATTAGCTCCGCGGGAACGCATGTGGGTAAAGGCTTCATGTCCTGGCGTATCGATGAATGTAATCGGCTTGTTGCGGAATGTAATAGTCGAAGCACCGATGTGCTGGGTGATTCTGCCGGCTTCTCCCTGGACGACGTTGGTATGACGAACTTTATCTTGAAGCGACGTTTTCCCGTGGTCAACATGCCCCATGAAAGTAACAATAGGCGGACGTTCAGAGAGTTTTTTGGGATCGGTCTCCGGTTCCGGATCTAACTCGTACCCGGCCGCGTCAGGGATGTTCCCGTTAGTTGCAGGAGAATCTGCATTTCTGGCACTGTTATCAATAACCAGAGTCACTTTATAATTTTTACAAAGCTTTTTTGCCGTTGCTTCAGAAATGGCCTGATTAATATTGGCAAGTTCCCCGAGTTTCATCAGGTCACCGATTACTTCATTAGGCCGCTTCCCCAGAGCTTCTGCCAAATTTTTGACGATAATTGGACTTGAGATTGTAATTTCTCTTTCCCGGGAAGGAGTTTCTTCCTTGCTTGCTGATTCTTTGCGGCCGGCCTTTTTCTCTTTCTCAAACATTCCGGCAAAGAATTCTTCAACCAGCTCCACCAGGTCAGCTGGAATGTAGCCATTTGCATTTTCGAGCTCAATTCCTTCTTTGTTCAGCTCGTCAAGGATAACTTTGGGGGAAACGCCATAGCGCTCGGCAATATTCTTAATTTTGATTTTCTTTTGAGCGGTCATAACTTTATTGGCTCCTTAACTCCACTAAGATGGATTGGATTGGCTTTCAGTCGGTCAGTCGGTCGAATGCAGCATTAATTTCCGCTTCGTTGATGCCGGAAATTTCCAGGATCTGGTCACGGCCGGCGGCTTTCAATCCGTCGATGGAAAGATAGCCATTGTGTACGAGCAGATTTGCGGTTTGCTCTGAGACGCCAATGGCTTCGGCCAGTTCTGCGGATGCTTTGGCGATCTTTTCGGCCATGGTCTCTCCTTTGGGCTGTTGTTCGGTCTGAATGGAGATATTCCAGCCGATAAGTTTTGAAGAAAGACGGACGTTTTGCGCCTTTTTTCCGAAAGCGAGTTTTGACTGGTCGGGGGCAACGGTGACGACCAGTTCGTGTTTTTCTTCGTTGACTTCTACTGACTGAACCTTTGCTGGTTGCAGGGCATTGGCAGCAAATTTCCGGATGTCTTCATCCCACGGGATAATATCAATGCGTTCTCCGTTCAGTTCGGTCATAATGTTGCGGACGCGAAGGCCGCGAATCCCGACACAAGACCCTACTGGATCGACACGGGAATCGGTACTCATAACTGCAATTTTGGAACGACTTCCCGCTTCACGGGCGATTCCCATGATTTTAACAACTCCATCTTTGATTTCACTGACTTCGCGCTCAAAAAGACGGGCGACAAAGTCCGGGTGGGTGCGGGAAACAATGAGACTTGGCCCGGCACATTGAGTGTCGATCTTAAGAAGGAGCGCATTGATCCTGTCACCGGTCATATACTGTTCGCCAGCAATTTTTTCGCGGCTTGGCAAGACCCCTTCCGCCTTCTGGAAGTCAATAATAATATTCCCGGCATCGAAATTGCGGACAGTCCCATTAAGAATCTGGCCGACCCGGTCAGCAAATTGTTCCCGAACACATTCCTTTTCTGCCATCCGCAGTTGCTGCATAATGGCCTGACGCCCCGTTTGTGCAGCGATACGGCCGAAGTTTCGCGGTGTGACTTCCCATTCGACAATGTCTCCGATTTTCGCATCGGGGATGCGTTCATGTGCTCTGGCGATAACCAGCTGGTCATTATTGGGATTAGACTCAACAACTTCCAGCATTGCCCAGACACGGATTTCGCCAGTAACCGGATCGATTTTTACGCGGATATCGCTTGCCGGATGGATGCTCTTACGGGAAGCGGAAAGCAGTGCATTTTCGAGAGCTTTGATCAGAACAGGGCGGGTCAATCCCCGCTCCTGCTCGAGGTAATTCAATAAAGTCAAAAGTTCGTTGTTCATTCCTTCACCTTTCTCAAGTTGTCCGCCCGTGTCCGGCGATGAATTCAAAGTACTCAAGAGTTTCACTTGAAATATTCTGCAATTCCGGAATTGTCGCCGATTTTATCCGACTTTTTTTTCTCCGAAAAAGAAAAAAAGCGGGGCCGCTTGACTCCCACTTCTCCTTTCGAAAAATGATCTCGTTAACGATTGGCGTTATCTGTGTTCCGGATTCCTGTCCAAAATCATAGATAGTATAGCGCCTAATTTCTGTCTTTTCAAGTTGTGACTGTGAAATAGACCAATATTTTCTCTGGTTATCAGAGAACGTTGAAAAAAAGGCAA
>CALGPR010000253.1 GCA_937960425.1 uncultured Lentisphaeria bacterium | reverse complement strand
GAAACATATCATCGTAGAAAAACCTATTGCCGTTCATAAAAATGAAGCAATGCGATTGATTGAAGGAGCCAAAAAATATCCGAATTTGATCAAATCGGCAATGTTTAACCAGCGCACCCACACGGCGCATAAAAAAATCAAACACCTGATTGACTCGAGAGAGCTCGGTACTCTTCGCCGGGTCAACTGGACAATTACGGATTGGTTTCGTTCCCAGTGCTATTATGATTCCGGAGACTGGCGTGCATCTTGGCGCGGAGAAGGCGGCGGTGTCCTGCTGAATCAATGTCCTCATCAACTTGACCTTTTCCAATGGTTTTTTGGGATGCCGGCTAAAGTTCGGGCTTTTGCCTTCTTTGGGAAATATCATGATATCGAAGTCGAAGATGAAGTCAACGCGTATTTGGAATATGCAAATGGCATGACAGCAAATTTTATTGCCTCAACATCTGAAATACCGGGTACAAACCGTCTGGAAATTGTTGGGGATCGTGGTCGGCTTGTGTTTGAAGATGGAAAAATTGAATTCAAGCGTTCCGAACAGGATGCGCGGATATTTTCCAAAGAAACAGAAATGCGTTTTGGTATTCCAGACATCTGGAACTGTACCATTCCCGGCGGGATGAATCCGAACCAGCATCGGGATATCATTGAAAATGTCGCAGATGCCATTCTTACCGGAAAACCCTTGATTGCGCCGATGGAAGAAGGAATTAACGCACTGGAACTCGGCAATGCGATGATGTTGTCAGCCTGGATGGATAAGACCATAGAATTGCCCATGAACGGAGATGATTACGCGGCACGGCTGGCAAAATTAGTGGAAACCTCCCGTTATCCTAAAAAAGTGGTAAAACCTGCTACTGCGGGTGAAGACTTCTCGAAATCATTCTAACCACACTTGGAGAAATACAATGAAATTAACTCAAAAGAATCTTGCGGCACAGCTTTATACGCTGCGTGATTACGCGAAAACTCCGGCAGAAATTGCGGACACGTTGAAAAAAGTTAAGGCGATCGGCTATGATGCAGTCCAAGTATCGGGTCTGGGGCCGATTGATCCGGTGGAGCTCAAGAAAATCCTGGACGGCGAAGGGCTGGTCTGTTGCGCAACCCATGACGGCGGCGATGCTTTTTTTGATGCGACCAATGATCTGATCGACAAACTTCATACGTTAAACTGCAAACACGTGGCCTTCCCCTACCCTTATATGAAGCCGCAAACAGAAGCGGAATGGCTGGAATTGGCAAAGCGTCTTAATGTTGTTGGCGCCCAGCTTCGCGCAGAAGGAATTACTTTAACCTATCACAATCACAACCTTGAACTGGTTCGTTTTTCAGACAAAACGGTTTTGGAGTTGATGTACGAGACAACAGACCCCGAAAATCTTCAGGCGGAAATTGACACATATTGGATTCAAATGGGAGGATGTGATGTCATTGAATGGTGTGCCCGGATGAAAAATCGCCTGCCCCTCCTCCATTTGAAAGACTGTGGCGTCCGCAATATGGAAACTACAATGATGGAAATCGGCTATGGCAACCTGAAATGGAAAGATATCATCCGTACAGCCGATGAAAGTGGTTGCGAGTGGTACATTGTCGAGCAGGATATTTGCCCGGCATCTCCGTTTGACTCGCTAAAGAAAAGTTACGATTATATCGTCACGAATCTTTTTTGAGTAATCTCTCTTTTGCACCGCTTCCGGTTCAGGCTTGGGTGAGCCTGAGCCGGAAGCTCTTTTTTACCGCCGAATACTTTTGTAAATCAGGAATGTAGTTTCAGTCCCACTCTTACTATCCCTCAGGTTATATTTTGAAAAATAGCACTTGCAAACCTTTGAGGAGCTATTTTTTCCAAGTTTTCAGATAAAGCTGTTTATTTTTCCGGTTCTAAATTTTTGCGTATCCATGCCTAACCCAACCACCGGCAAAGTAAATCATAAAACAGCAAATTCAGACTCCCTCCAAGTCATCCGGATAAATTACAAAAAGCTTGTACTCAATCGCTGCCTACTCCTGTTTACTTTAAATTCGACCATCTTTCTTTGCGGCGTAATATAACATTCGAAC
>CALGPR010000252.1 GCA_937960425.1 uncultured Lentisphaeria bacterium | reverse complement strand
ATGATGTCGTCGACCGCTGGGCAGCCAGTGACCGCAATAAACTTGCAATGATTTGGACCAACCAGGAAGGGGCAGAAAAAAAGTTTACCTTCTACGATTTCAGCAAGTTATCCAATCAGGCTGCAAACTTTCTGATCAGCTTGGGAATTGGCAAAGGCGATCGCGTGATGATCATGCTTCCAAGGGTTCCAGAATGGTGGATATTTTCTCTGGCTCTACAGAAACTCGGAGCCATACAATGTCCCAACCCGGTACTGCTGACACCGGCTGACCTGCAACAGCGAATCGGGCTGGGAAGATTCAAAATGGTCATCACCGATGCAGAAAATGCACCGAAATTCGATGAAATTTTCAATAATTGTCCGACCCTTCACACACGTTTGCTGATCGATGGAGAACGCCCCGGATGGGCGAGCTATACCCGGGCAATTCAATCCCAGATACAATTTTCCCGGCATGAAGTAAAAGTCAGCCAGCCAGTAAAAACGCGTTCTGACGATCCTTTATTGCTCGTTTTCACATCAGGAACAAGCAAAACGCCCAAAATGGTTCTGCACAAATGCAGTTATCCTTTGGGGCATTTGATTACAGCCAAACTCTGGCACGGCCTTACTGCAAATGATCTGCATTTTACCGTCTCCGATACCGGATGGGCAAAAAATCTGTGGGGAAATTTTTTCGGGCAATGGTATATTGGAGCATGTCTTTTCATCTATGATATCCGCGGAAAATTCCATGCGAATGAAATTTTGCCATTGCTTGAGCGGTATGCAATTACGTCTTTCTGTGCCCCGCCAACCGTTTATCGGATGCTGGTTCTTGCCGACTTAAGTAAATTCGATTTTAAAGAATTGCGTAATTGTACTTCGGCCGGAGAATCCATGCAAACAGAAACTGTCAAACTATGGAAAGAGGGAACCGGTTTGACGATTCGCGAAGGGTATGGCCAGACAGAAACTGTCTGTATGCTTGCAAACTTTGTCGATATTCCCAATCGCCCCGGTGCGTTGGGCCAGCCGTCCCCGGGATGGAACATCGAGCTTCATGACGACGATGGGCAGCCTGTCGCTACTGGCGAAGAAGGCCGTCTGGCGGTTTGCCTGAAGCCGCAGCCGCCCATAGGACTGATGGAATGTTACCTCAATAATCCAGAAGAAAATGGAAGATCTTTTGTCGGCGATTACTATTATACCGGGGACAAAGCATACTGCGACAAAGACGGCTACTACTACTTTATGGGCCGCAGTGATGATATCATCAAAAGTTCAGGTTATCGCATCGGACCATCGGAAGTAGAGGAAGTTATGATGCAACATCCTGCTGTTCATGAAGTCGCAGTCATCGGAGTACCAGATCAGTTGCGTGGGGCTCGAATCAAAGCATACATTACTCTTAACCCAGGCTATGAACCGACTGAAGCGCTGGTTTCCGAATTGCAGAATCATGCAAAACGCCTGACCGCCCCCTATAAATATCCGCGAGAAATTGCTTTTATGCCGAAAATGCCAAAGACCTTTTCCGGAAAAATCAAGCGTGATTTGTTGCGGCTTCATGCGGCAACTGGTGAAGCGCCGTGGCTTCATGAGCAGGATGATAAGTAATTTTGAGGATGAAGCGCTCCATCATCGGGGGCGCTTTTTTTTTGACTGCGCTCAAGTAATCGGAAAAATAAGCTAAAAACATATAAAGAGGGATAAAAATTTTTTGTGATGCTTTTCAAAGAGCAGCAGTCTTTCAGTAGAACGGATAAAAAATTAAATTCGAAATCGTGTTCTGTGCAAAAGCCATAATTTCATAAAAATGATACCACTTTTCTCATTACAACAATTTGCTTTCAGAGTCAACTTCCTGTAGATTAATACGATTAAATGTGATTTTCTTCAGGGACAAAGGATATGCCTCAAGCGAACGTACAATTTCAGGAAGTCTATGGTGTACATTTGATGCTTCGGCTTGCAAATGTAGAAAATAATCTTCCGGGACAATCTGAAAAAGAATTGAAAAAAGTAATTGTCGACTTGATAGCCGGTTTAGGAATGCGGGTTCTTGCCGGACCTGTTATCGGCCGTGAAACGGGAGATGTAGCCCACGAAGGCCTTTCCGGTGTAGCAATCCTGTATGAATCCCATGTGGCAATCCATACCTATCCCTTGATGAAACAGCTCTATGTTGATATTTTTTCCTGCAAAACCTTTCACGAAGCCGAAGCCGTAGAACTGCTGCACCAGGCATTCGGCAGCTTTACCATCGTAGAAAAAACGCTGCTTAACCGCGGCCTGCACTGGCGCGGAGATGCCAAAAAAGCGTTACAGGCTTTTATGAAGGACCAGGAATGAAAGTACCATTTTCCCAGGCTGTCCGTCTCCATTTTTTTGCCCCCAGAACAATTCTTCTCATCGCTGTATTAACGGGTATTGCCATTTTTTTCCAGTATTTCCTTTCCCGCTATACCGTTGATGAGTTTTCAAGTGAAGATGTTATATTCAACAATCCCCAGATCGCGGTTCCGGATTCTAATGGCAACCTTCTGGTCATCGACTCGACGGCTAAACGGGTTCTCCGCAGCAACTCCAACGGAGAACTTGTCTTTGCGCTTCACGGGGGTAGCCGGATGGCTGAGAACTTCTTTTATGCCTTCGATGTTGCCGGGTCGCCGGATGGAAAAACCTACGTTCTCAACTCAGTTCCAGACCACAGGGGTGCATTCCACGTTCGTGAAGAGATCCAGGAATATTCTCCGGAAGGACGTTATATCCGAACTTTATACACCCTTCACCATCAGGAAACAGAAAGCGACCAGGCAATGCTCCGGCATGGGAGAATCCGCAGCCTTCAATATCAGAATGATACTCTTGTTTTCTTTGAATGCTCCCCGGCTGGGATTACCAGTAAAACAATCAATCTCTCAGAAGACACTCCGGAAATCCATTCCCGTTTCTATCCGTATCCGGGCGCTGACTGGGACTGTTTTGCCGTCACCTCAGACCAGCAGAATACCATTTACTTGACGGATAAAAAAGGCGATCTGGTCATGCTTTCCGCCAATGGAACAACGAAAAAAGTTCTTTTTTCCAGTGCTGCCAACACCTATCCCGGCTCCAGTTCGCTTCATCCGGCGCCATGGGATATCGGCATCGACAACAACGGGAATTTATTTTTTACAGAAATCATCAACAGCCGTATTCTCCGAAGAGATCCGAATGGAGTTTTCTCGGTCAGTTTAGATTCTGCCCTTTTACAACAGAAAGGGCATCATTATCCTGACGCCAACTATTACCGTCTTGGAGTTTCTGATAACGGCCTGATTGCGAGCTGCAATGAATCCGCCGTCATCCTGTATGATGCGAAAAACGGAGAAATTCTCTTTGCCGGTACGACATTTTCGACAGCAGGGGAAGCCACTATGCTCCATTGGTTGCTCCGTGCACTTTTTCGTCTGACTGTTTTGTTTGTGGTTTATCTATTTTTCGCGGGTTACATTCTTCTGATCGGAGTAAAAGTACCAAGGTTGGTCGCGATCTTCTCCAGTTTGCTGCTATTTATGGGCTTAGCAGCGTATGTTTCGACGACACTTCTGATAGACAACTTCTCGGAACGGAATGACCGTCAAACCCTTACCCATCTTCGACAACTGGTCAAAGCCGTTTCGGCCGCAATTACCCCGGAATACCTTAATGAACTCCGCCAGGTGGAAGATTACCGCAGCCCGTCTTATATGGCACTGCGAAATCAATTGGATCACCTTTTTGACATCCATGATCCAACGGATACCAGTAGTTTTTATTTTGTCCTTTACAAACTATCCGGCGACCGATTATATGCCATGATGTGGCAGGATACCACCATCGGAACCTTCCATCCGACCAATTACAATCTACCGGACTACCCGGATCAAAGTTATCGCAATGCCTTGAATGGCGAAATAGTCACGTCACTGGTTGAAGACTATACCGGGAACTGGCTGATCGGTATCGGCCCGATTCATAATCCAGATGGCAGTATCGCCGGACTGCTGGAAATCGGTACAGACAGTTTTGTCTTCCGGGAAACCAATAAAGGCCTGCTGCAAAACGTTGTTCTTGAAATTGGAACTTTGTTAATTTTCATCGCACTTTTTCTTCTGGAAGTGCTCTATTATTTTGAATTTAAAAAACGCAACCGGGAATTGACTTGTCCAGAGGACACAATCTTATTGGAAAACGATTTTTCTCCAGTCTACTTTGTTCGCACGCTGAGCTTTCTATATTTTACGGCAACATCAATGTCATTGTGCTTTATTCCGATTATGATGAAAGACTTTTATTTCCCGGTACCGTTTTTATCGGAAACAGTCATTTTGGCTCTTCCGGTTTCCGCAAACATGCTTTTCTTCGGATTCGGCAACCTGATTGCCGGAAGTTACAGTGGCTTGAAAAATGCCCGTAAATTAATTTATTTAGGTCTCTTTATTTCCGCGGCAGGCTTTTTGGCTTCAGGGTACGCCAATGGAATGACGGTATTTACCATTGCCCGAGCAGTTTCCGGCCTGGGAAGCGGATTTGCCTTTATCGGCATCCGCAGCATTATCCTTCTGGAACAACGCCCATTGCAACGCGATACCGCGTATGCCCATTTTTATGCGGGAATGACAGCAGGAATCAATGTCGGGTTGATCTCGGGAGCAATTCTTGCCGATAAGCTCGGGTACTGCCGGGTTTTTGAGCTCTCTACTCTTTTGCTGCTTGGAACGATGATACTGGACTTTGCTTCATTAAAAAATATTTTCAATACACTGTTGCCAACCACTCCACTGTCGTCCGGAGACGCGTCACGCCACCCATTGAGGGAAACTTGCTCGAAACTGAGAGAATTTCTCCGCGAACCGCAGGCGCTGGCCTTCATTTTCTGTGATATTATTCCCTGTTATACGATTGCAGCGTTTATTGTGTATTTCTTTCCACTGTATGCCGAAGAATGCGGCTTTTCAACGGGAGACACAGGACGTTTTATGTTAGCATCAGGCTTGCTGACTATTTTGTTCGGGCCAACTCTGACGGCTCAACTTACCCGGAAACTCGGCACACGCAAAGGAATGTACTTTGCATTTACCATGTGGGCGGCATCCATTTTAGTTTTTGCCTGCACCGGATCCTTTGCCGGAGCAGTAGCAACTCTGTTGCTGATGGGACTGTTAGACGGGTTCGCGACCCCATTCTGCAACAACTACTTTCTCTCTCTCCCGGCCGCCCACCGTGCAGGCGAAGAACGGGCCATTGCCTGCTATGAGTTGACTGGTAAAATTGGCGACACTCTTGGCCCGATTCTTTTCGCTTTTGCAATCAGCTTCGGTGACACTAAAGGAATAGCGGTAATCTCTATAGCAACACTCTGTTGCGTACTACTTCTCTTTGTGATTGAATCCTTTTGCAACCGCAGACACAAAAATGACGAGGTTGCAGGATGAAAAAATCTTTAAAAATTTTACTTTATATTGGTCAATACCGTTTTCCGCTGTCTCCTCATGACGTCGGAGCAGTAATTCTTGAAGGCCTGCTCGCCTCCGGACACGAAATCTGTGCACTTTGCCTGGCTGAAAATGATCCGTTGTCCGAAATTGCGAAAAAAAACCATATTCCGGTTCATTTTCTTCCGGCAGAGCTCGACGCACCAGTTGACCGGATGCGCCAAATCTTCTCCACAACCAAGCCGTTACCCCTCCACCTGACGGAATGGATAAATACGCTGAAACAGTATGATGCCGAATGGGGGTTGGTTTATTGTGGAGGCTGGGTTCCTCCTCAGTTACGCATCTTACCGAGTAAAGGATTCTTAAACCTGCATCCCGGCCCGTTACCGCAATTGACAGGATACGATCCGGAAAAATTTCTGATCCTGCAAGAAGCGCCCTACGGTCAAAGCACAATCCATTATCTTGCCGATAAATTTGATACCGGGAGAATCTTATCCCTGTCTCGTCCGGTTCGTATCCCTCTGCATACAACAGTTCCGGAACTTTCCTATTTATTGAGCAGCGCAGGCATCGAAAAACTTGTCGAACTCCTTAACGATATGGGAGAAGATGTACCGGAAGGCTTTATACAAAACGAAATGCAACGCGGCTATGCAAAACGCGCCATCGGCTATCGCGCCTGCTGTCTGGATTTGACTCGGGAAACTGTCAGCTCGATAGAAAGAAAACGGCGGGTTTTCAATTCTCTTGCTGATGGAATGTGCCTGCGTATGGCATTACGCGATGGGAATGGCTTCCGAACAATCCGTTATGCGGAACCACTTTCCGGCAGTTTTCCCGGACGGCCGGGAGAACGAATCGGGGTATGCCGAAAACCGGGATTCCGGCTTGATCTTGCCGATGTATACCGCATTGTTGATGGGGCAGTGATTTTACATTTTGGCCCAACCATTACCGCCTGGAACGGTAATTTTTACCTGCAGGACACAGAGTTAGTTCGCCCAGGCACAACAGAGAGCTGGTATAAAGCAGAAGATATTGATCTGAACATAATGCCGGCAGCAGCGGCTCTTCATCAGGAGGCATGGAAATGAAGCGTAGACTTGCACAAATTCTCCGAAACTTAACCATTCAGGAACGTTTGTTGCTGTTATTGCTGACCATCAGCTTTCTCAGCAGCGGCCTGTACATGTATTTTGGTTATGTCATTAACAGCAATGCACTAATCAATGGCATTGACAAAAGATTGTTACTTTTTGCCACGACAGTCAATCAGCTTTTGCCCGAAAGATTTTATGAAACAGTAGGAAAAACCCCACCGGAGACCCCGAAGGAAATTTTCTCCCGCCCTCCGGATGACCCATTGCGGCGAGCTTTCGAACAAGTCAGGGAACTGGAAAAAAATGCCGGACTGGCAGAGTTGTACACCGTTATGCGAACAGAAGACGGAACTTACTGGTTTCCTTTCGGCTGTACAGTTGGCTATAATATTGTTTATGATGATCCAGCGCCGGAAATTGTCGAAACCCTGGCTACAGGGAAAACGGTTGCCACAACGATCAGCGACCCGGAATATGGAACTAACCGTGGCGTCTTGATCCGCGGTAGAACAGCCGATGGACAATATTATGTTCTCGGGGCAGAGGTGTCACTGGAGGAAGTACAAGAAAGTAAAGAGCAGGCATTCTATACGTTCTTCTGGATTTCAACGCTGTCGTTCTTCACGCTGGCATTGGTTGGCTGTGTCCTGGCACGGAGGCTTTCACGTCCGTTGCGGCAATTGAGTAACTTCACAGTTTCTCTTCGCAAAGCAGACTTCAATGAAAGCGTAACCATGCCACCGCAAATGCTGCCGCCGCCCGGCACGGAAAATATTCGCAACGAAATTGATAACCTTGCTGGAAACATTGACTTGATGCAAAAGGAATTGCTCCATCACATTGAAACCCTCAAAACTACAATGCAGCAGAAAGAAAGGGCAGAAAGTGAGCTTCGCATTGCCGGGTCTATTCAGCTCAACTTTCTACCCCATATTCTCAATGACGCTCACGCCGATGTGAAAGGCTCACTGACACCGGCGTTTGAAGCCGGCGGCGACCTTTATGATTTCCGGATGCTGGACAGAAATCATCTCTTTTTTGCCGTTGGCGATGTCTGTGGGAAAGGGATGCCAGCAGCACTCTTCATGGCGATGACTCTAACATTGCTGCGCGCCTCAATCCGTACAGAAAAAGCGATGAATAAAGTAGTAAAAGCGGTCAATGACCATCTTGCGGAAAGTAACGACAATTGTACATTTGTCACTTTGCTTTGTGGGATCCTCGAGTTGAACACTGGAGTGCTTGAATATTGTAATGCGGGAAATTGCCCGCCGTTGATTCGCCGAAGCACTGGGAAATGCTATTTTTTACCGGTGGCAAACGATCCGCCGGTTGGAGCATTAGAGGGAATTGACTTTTCCCTGCGGCAAGAAACACTTGCGATAGGCGACGCAATGTTGCTCTATACGGATGGAATCACGGAAGCGATGGCAGCTGATAAAACATTTTATGGCGAAAAGCGTTTTCTGGAAGCTGCGCAAAAAATCAAAGGTCATCCTGATTCCCGGAGGATTTCTGAAGAACTTCTGGCGGATGTCAAAAGTTTTATCGGTGATGTTGCTCAGTCTGATGATATCACTCTTGTCGTCATTCAACGTCGAGGTTCAGCCTGTGCTCCTGACACGCCATAAAGCAATCCCAATTGAATTTTTGACTTTCACGCATCTCTCCCTTGCCGTTGGACAATTATGTATTGAAAGATTGAAGTAAAGGCTCTGAAATTACGAAATTCGATTGCTTGCTAATTGTAAATCCAGGAATAGACTTTCGTCCGGCACTTGATACTGCAAGAGTCCATAAAGCCTCTTAAAGTGATAAACGTTCCTACACAACTGGGCAAATAGAAAAGCATTTTGATTTTGAAGACTTCATGTTT
>CALGPR010000251.1 GCA_937960425.1 uncultured Lentisphaeria bacterium | reverse complement strand
AAACGAGAGCTGGTAATTTCTGCGGCAGGACGTGAACGTGAAAGTTTTCAGCTGGTCGTTATTCCTGAACGGCCGATCCATGAGGTGACGGTTTCTGCCGGGCCGTTGACGCGGTTTGAAGACCCGGAAGTTACGATTGATGCAGCAAACGTAACCGTCAATCCGGTCGGTTACGTAGAACTGCGCAACGTTTTTTATTTTGAAGAGCGCCCGGGGTGGTGGCCGGATGTCCTTCATAACAACCGTCCGGCGACGATGGAAGATGGCAAATTGCGTCCGTACTGGATTACCGTTTCTGTGCCGGCGGATCAGAAGCCGGGTTTGTATACCGGTTCTGTTACCGTGACTGCTGATGGGGAGGAGGCAGCAGAATTTCAATACGCATTGTATGTATTTGATTTTACATTGCCATTGCGTGGGCGGATGGTTACCTACTTCGACTGCCGAACCAATGAAGAAATGCAGAAAAATCAAGAACTTCGCCGCAAGAATTATGAAATGTTTCTGAATCATCGGCTCAGTCCGATTGCCATGTATCAGTCGCCCCGTTCCGGCAGTGAGTTAACGCCGAAACTTGAAGACTTGGAATTTTGCATTGAGCGCGGACAGAATAATCTTGTGCTTTGGTACCTTTATGACCGTGATAATTCGGAACCTTTTGCGTTTCGTGATGAATTTTTGCAAGAGCTGTTTGACGCTTATGCTTCTTACCGAGATCGGCTGGCCGAACTGAAAGCACTGGATATGACGATGATCAGCTGCTGTGACGAAGCAATGTTTGAAGCTCCGGAACGCCGTGATTTTCGAATTGAAGAAGTTCGCAAAGCCGCTAAGAAGATCAAGAGTGTGATGCCGGAAGTCAAACTTTCCAATATCGGGCCGAAGTTGACAATTGAGCCGGAATATATGGATAGCTGGTATTTGCTGGCTGTTCCGAAAGAACAGTCGGATGATTTGCGAGCCTGGCACAAACAGGTGGGGATGTATTGGGCATATGAGAATCCGTCCTTCATGCTGGATTTGCCGGGGATAGCACCTCGAATTTGTGCATGGCAGGCATTGCGGTGCGGTGCAACAGCGATGGGGTACTATTCAACGAACCGTTATTGGAATCGGGGAATGGATGCGGCGTCCTGCCCGGAAAATTTCGATTACGATGCCGATACGTATAAAATAGAAACGCAGGACTATCGCCGTGCCCGTAATGGGGATGGACATATTGTTTATCTGGACAAAGACAGTAGTTTTCTCTCTTCTATTCGCCTTGAAAACGTTCGGGACGGGATTGAAGATGCAGAATATTACCTGATGTTGAAGGAGCTCAATCCAGACTCCTGGGCTTTAAATATTCCAGATGCAATTGTTGATGATCCAGCCGGATATTGGTCGCATTACACAAAAGACTATGATGTACTCAATGCGCATCGCCTGCAAATGGCTTCAGAAATTGAAAAACTCCAATAACTGAATCAATTACAAAAAGGCCGTTCCCTTTTATTGGGAACGGCCTTTTTTATGAATTTGGATATCGAGTTATTGCCGGAAAAGTTTTTTGCCGTTTGCATTAGAATTTTTCCCTTCCGTCGACATAACAATAGAGTTTAACAGATTCGTACTGCTGATATTGAAGTATTATTACCTTCGTTTGCAGTATTTTACAAATATTCCGATAAGAATTAAAAGGAGTCCGAGTCCTCCAATATACCAAGTGAGATGAGGTAGCGAACGGGGGCTGAACAGGCGGTAAAGCCAGGAACTTTTTGTCGATCCGGAATATTCCGGCTTGGCCTTCTGGCGCAGCGTTGTATGAGTAAGGACTTTTTCCGGTAGTGTACAGATTGGAGACGCAAAAAATTCCTCCGAAAAGTCGGGCTCAGAATCCAGCGGAGTAAAAACAGCACTTCTCAACAGTTTGCCCGTAGAGTTGAAATGCTTGAACGCAAAAATCATTCCTGTCGTTTGGTCAACGGTAAAGATTCTAATACTTGGATACTCTGTAATTTGATGTTCTTCTGCACGCCCGGTTGAAACAAGAGAATAGATTGCTTTGGGAGGGACTGTTTCTGCAAGTCGCATTTCGATGAGGTAACAGGGATTTCCACGGAAAATATCCTCTTTCATCGTGAACCGTCCATATTTCCATTCATTTGGAGATAGAGGAAGCGCCATTGATTCTGGACGGCCCAGAAAGAAGGTGTCAAGCATTTTTGCTGTAGTGTCTCCAACCGTCCCAAATACACCATCAGGATTTTGTATATACTGTTCTCTGAGCCCATTCTTGTTGAACAGATCGGTTCGCCAGTAATCTTGTCCCGTTTCATCCCGCCAGTGATAGTATTCCCCCCGAACAATAGTCGGTACAAAAGGATCAGAATTTTTTTCTGACATGGAATAATTTCTGGAACGTGTTGGTTCAAAAGCTTGTTGCAAAATTTTTTTGATTTTTTCATTTTCAGTTGGATTTTCCGGTGGAACGATTGAGCGTGGGATATATTCATCACGATGTTTTTGTGTCATTTTCTCAATCTGCTTAACCATTTGTGGCGGTACTGGAATCCCAATTTGTTCAGGGCATTCAATATAATCAACATCGACTTCCCTTTTTCCAGCATAAATTTGGGTAGAGGGGTGAGGGGGGAACGACATGCAATGATTCATTTACTGCATAAAGTTGCCCGGAAAGAAGCAAAGCACCAATCAGGAAAGTTGTTTTTTCAAAATGCAGCATGAACCCTTCCGGTTCAGCAGACCCTAGATAAAAAAATATTTTGTATCTTTTATCTTTTTTTCATTTGCTTTTCTCAAATTAAGGTGCAATAGTCTTATTGTGAGTGACGAGGAGTAGTTTTGAAGCAGTTGCCGTGAAAATGTTTTTCGGAGTTGCCATTGGACTAATGGCATTGACGAAAAACTTTTCATGGCACATGTTTGAAAATAAATCAAAAGAAGGGGAGAGGGGATTATGTCACACCACAAGTGTACCCGTTCCGGCCGAAAAGAAGCAGGACTGCCCAAATGTTCTTTGCTTCTATTGATGGGAGGAGTTTTGTTTGCACTTCCAGGAGGGCTTTTCACACCTGGTTTTGCCGAGAACGCGCAGTCGGAAGTGTCTTTACCGGTAGAGCATCATCCGTTGGGAGTTACCCTCCTGACCGGGGATGGCACACTGGCAAATGGATTCGTTTGGCTCAAAGGGGAAAATGGAGAAACGACACCAGTAGAGTTGGTGGATGGGTATGCTTCTTTTTCAATGACTCCGGGCGAAAATTACGAATTGGAAGCCTTGCTGGTTACTGGAGACGGTACGATGGTGGAATGGAGCCGTCCGTTTTCGTTTCAGAGCGAAGACGGAATCATGTGGCTAAAGCCGGACGGGACGCCTTTGGCAATTTATCCGACTGATGCTACCGGAGCGCGTGTCCGCGATCTCTACTGCCTGCTTCCCGATGCACCGTATGGCATGAGTGTAGAAGCCGCAGAAAATGAAAACGTCTTGACTTGGGATTTTACACAATTTGATTCCTTTTCCCCAGTGAAGTATGAAGTCTACCATAATGATACCCTCGTGGAAGAAACGACGATGCGCGAGGCTGTTGTTTCAGTCATAGCGGGTGAAAACATTTACCGAGTTGCCGCAGTTGATTCCGCAGGGGAACGCCGCTATGGGGAAATCCTGACGCTGTCACTGGAAAATGAATCCTCAGAAGCCGCGTCAGGGACAGCAGCAGGCGCAGAAGCATCTTTCGGCAATGTCGGTATTTCCACTGGCATTTCGGCAGCAGAGACAGTGAATGTATACGTGACCAATCCGGATGGATCCCCCGCCGGAATGCAGGCGATGACTACTCATACGGAAGATACGGTTGAGACGTACTATTCCAAAACTTCGCAGTCAACCTTTTACTACGAAAATCCCACCCTGTATGGGCGGACAGCAGCGGACACACATTTTCTGAGTTTTATCCAGAATGCCGTAGCAACGAAATGGGGAAAGAAGTTTTATTGCTCCGTTTGCGGCCCTAATGCCACCTCGGGACATCTTCCCAGCTACGTTTCCTCTGTATCCTGGGTGCATTGTTTCGGACTGCACGATGCGGCCCCGGTCAATCACATCCACATAAACCGCAGCCATGCGGAATTGGATCCGGTGGATTCCAGCATTGCCGGGGGGCGTTCCTATATCAGTTTCCCCTATTTGACGCAAACGGTTGACGAAATGTATGACAAGCCAAGGTATTGGGTCGAGACTGAAGTATACAATCTGATTCTGGATCTGGACGTTGACAGCGACAACAATGGGACAATCGATTACGCAGCAAAGAACTATGAATCGACAGAAGATCGTGATGAGGCGACTGGTCTGGGGAAAGTTTTTCTTTCTACTTACCATGACCGCAACGGTAACGGGGAAATTGACTGCTTTGAGAACATAGAACGGATTACAACGCCGGATAATTTCACCCTGTTCAACACTCCGCCATCGGAGCTTTATGTCCGCACTTCAGGCGAACAGTTGATTCCGTTGCAGAGGACAATTCCCAATCCGCCGTTAGCAGACTCTGATAATCCCGGGACGGTAACGTTTACCTACA
>CALGPR010000250.1 GCA_937960425.1 uncultured Lentisphaeria bacterium | reverse complement strand
ATGATAAAGTATCAGAACCGGGATGTATTCCAAATAGATCAAAATAATATTTTTTTTATGCTTCTGCCGTTTTAATTTTACAGTTTCGGTCATTATGATCCTTTCTCTTCGGCGCAGCCCAATTTCATGCCCAAGTCATATCGGCACCAATTTTCTGAAAGTCACTGACAAACTCGGGATAAGTCACTGCAGCACAGTCTGCACCATTTATCATTGTCTCCCCTTGTGCCGCAAGTCCGGCAACTGCCAGCGCCATCGCCAAACGATGATCCCCGTAACTTTCCACTTCGGCACCCTGCAATTCGCCCCCTTCAATTTCGAGGCCATCCGGCAGTTCAGAAATTTTTACTCCCATCTTGGACAACTCGCAAAAGAGGCAATGGATTCGATCCGTTTCCTTGATCCGGGCCTGGGCAACATTCACCAAACGGGTTCTCCCTTCTGCTTTTGCCGCCATAACAGCCAAAAGCGGCAATGCGTCTGGCGTAGCATTCAGATCATAAGTTCCGCCATGTAACCCTGCACCGGCAACCGTTGTCGTAAAGCCCTCCATCTGCACTTTCACTCCCATTTGCCGGGCAATTTCAAAAACGGCTTTATCGCCTTGAGAATCGGAAAAATCCAAATTGAGAAGTGTCAGGCTGCTCCCAGTTATTGCGGCAGCTCCAAGCGGGAACGCTGCACTTGAAAAATCAGCGGGAATTGTCCGCGAAAACCCCATCAGTTTCTGACGCCCCGGGACATGAAATGACATATAATCCGCACTGCTGTCCACTTTTATCCCGAGAAAGGTTAGCCAATCAAGGGTAATGCCGACATAAGGCTTTTCATTCAAGAGGGCCATGGTGATTTCAGTATCACTGGCTGCCAGGGGTGCAGCAAAAAGAAGAGCACTCAGATACTGGGAACTTTCCGCAATCATTCCTTTAATCGTTCCGCCTTTCAAAGGCCCCTGAACAGTAAAAGGGCAACAGCCATTCTGCGACGACACGCGACATCCCAGCGCTTGCAAAACCTCAAGCAAAGGCTTCATTGGCCGGCTGCGCAGCGATTCATCTCCATCAAAAGTATAAACGCCCGCCCCCAGCGCAGCCATT
>CALGPR010000249.1 GCA_937960425.1 uncultured Lentisphaeria bacterium | reverse complement strand
GATTAAGAGTCATTTGCTCTACCGACTGAGCTATGGGCGCTTGATTTATGTTGTTTCAAAATCCAACATACCAATTAATATGCCATCGCCCCTGAAAAAGTCAAATCTGAATTTGAAAAAAAACAAAACCATCTTTTCTTTTTCTACAATCGTTTCCATCACACCTCACAATTGGAACCTCCAGAAGCAAAATTATGCCAATCGTTAAAATTATTTTCCTCATGAAAAAGAAAGGCTTTTTCTTATTTAACGCCTTGAGTTTAGCGCAAAATGTGGTATATTTATAAAATCCGCGGTCAATGCGTAATTTAAAAAGCGGGTACCGGAACATCTATTTCGGAAAAGCACGACTTGAACAAGCAGGCATTCCCCCGTGTCTGGGCAGATTCAGCGTGTGACAGCAAAATGATTTAAATCTAAGGAGAAATAAAATGTCTTTGACCAAACGTGAAATTGCCATTGAAGTAGCACGGACGACTGGGATCACTCAGCCCGAAGCAATGGCTGCCGTACAGGCAACGCTTGATTGCATCGCCGAAGAAATGGCGAACGGCGGTAATGTTGAACTCCGTAACTTCGGTGTTTTCGAAATCAAAACGACAAAAAGCCGCGTTGGCCGCAACCCGAATAAACCACAAAATGAAGTAATCATTCCAGAACGTACCATCGTTAAATTCCGCGCGGGAAAAGAACTCAAAGCCAGAGTCGAAAAGCTCGGGGCCAACAAATAAATTTCTTTTCTTCGGAAAAAGCGTCGCACAATAGTGGGGCGCTTTTTTATTTTCAGGGAACAGGCAAAAAGAATGGGAAGCAAGATGAAGTCAATGGCGCAAAAAAAAGAAGATGCCAACTTATACCCTCTACTTCGTTCCCTGCTCCGGGAAACAGAACACTTACTTTTAGTGGATCAAAAAGCGATCCGTCGAAAGATCCATCAATTGCCGGCAGCAAAAGATATTACCGGCGTACTCAGCGATATCCGGGCAAGAATTGCTCGAGCTCAAAAACACCCTTTGCTGCACAGCGCAGAAACATTGCATTTCAGTTACCCTGCAAATTTACCCATTTCTGCCAGCAAAGAGGAAATTCTCTCCGCCTGGCGCCAAAATCCCGTAATTGTCGTCTGTGGATCAACCGGTTCTGGTAAAACAACCCAATTGCCGAAAATTGCTCTGGAACTTGGCGGAGGCCGACACGGTATGATCGGGTGCACTCAGCCAAGACGCCTGGCGGCAACGGCAATGGCCAGACGAGTTGCAGGAGAATTGAATGTCGAATACGGGAAAGAAGTCGGCTCTCAGGTACGATTCGACGATCACACTGCAGAAAACACCGTTATCAAATTCATGACTGACGGAATTTTACTTGCTGAAACCACTAACGATCCGGATTTTCTCCAATATGATACGTTAATTATCGACGAAGTGCATGAACGCAGTCTGAATATCGATTTTCTGCTAGGCTATCTGAAGCAACTGCTGGAGCGCCGCCACAATCTCCGCGTTGCCATCTCATCAGCGACCTTGGATGCGGAACACTTTTCGCAATTTTTTAATAATGCTCCGATTATTACCGTAGAAGGCCGCACTTACCCTGTGGAAGACGTCTTTTTGCCTCCGGAAGAAGATGAAGAACTTTCCGCTCATATCGCCCGCGCAATTACGATGATCTCTGAAATTGATCACGAAGGAGACATACTGGTATTTCTGCCCGGAGAACGGGAAATCCGTGATGCTGCTGATCTATTGAACGGCAGGAAGATTCCTGGAACAGAAATTCTGCCGCTTTACGCCCGATTGAG
>CALGPR010000248.1 GCA_937960425.1 uncultured Lentisphaeria bacterium | reverse complement strand
AGGATCAACATACCGTCAGATTTCGTCAGAATTGTCGGTGGATTTTCCAGAATATAGTTGCAGGTTTTCTCGTCCAATTGCGGCAGTTGTTCAATGGCAAAGGAACGCGCCTGAGGAATGAAATACTCTGCTGAATCGCGAGCTTGTAGATTTTCCTGAAATTCCCGGAGCGCCTGTTGCTCTTCCTGGGGAACACTGCAAGTCGAATTACATCCGGAGAAGAATGGAATGGCGGCGGCAGAAGCCGCAGCAAAGAGAAAAGAAGTAGCTTTCATGGGGTGATGACTCCTGAAGATGGTTGCCCGGGAACACAAATGGTTACCAGATTTTTTTTCTGTTCATGACGGCGGCGCAGATCCTCAAGAAGAGTACCGGGGACACGAAGGTCTCCCGCGCCGGAGCCCAGTTCAATATTCTCATGGCAAGTGCCGTGATAATCGCTGCCCCCACTGACGCCTATGCCAAATTCCGACGCCAGAGAGGTCATGATTTCAGACTGACAGGGAGTAAAGGCACTGTAATACCCTTCGACCGCATCAAGTCCGGCAGGAACAAGGCGCTTGAGAACCTGTCTCGCCCAGGAGCGCTCCCGGTAGGCTCTGTAAATCGGATGGGCCCACGACGCAATCCCTCCGGCTGCATGAATGGCTTCGATCCCGGCAAAGGGATCCGGCAGGTGCCGGGGGACATAAGCAGGGGCGCCGCGGCGCAACAACTGGTCAAAAACTTCTCCAAGAGATGAAAATTCGTAATCGTCCCGCAGCTTGGTAGCAAAATGGGGACGGCCAATGGAATCGCCTTGGGGGCCTGCCAACATGGCGTCAAGATCAACAGGATAACCAAGTGCTTTCAGTTTTATGGAAATCGCCTCGGCGCGCAAAAGGCGTTCATCACGGGCATTAAGAAGAAATTGTTTGAATGTGCGATTGTCCGGGTCAATGAAAAGGCCGAGAATGTGCAGCTCGCGAGTCTGGTAGCGGGAAGAAATTTCTACGCCGGGAATTGCCGTCAATGTCGGGTACTCTCCTGCGGCAGCCATAAATTCGTCAATGCCTTTTGCCGTGTCGTGGTCAGTCAGCGCTACGCCACTAAGTCCGATCGCTGCCGCTTTCTGAATCAGAACGGCTGGCGAATCAGTCCCATCGGAACAGGTGCTGTGAGTATGCAAGTCCAGACATCCACGGAGGGAATGAGTCTCCAAAATATACCTCGTCTATCAGTTTCTGTGGCGGGGGGAAAAAGCTGAAGGCAATTGATCCGGCCGTCGGTGAAATAAGGTTGCTGTTTTTCCGAAAAAAACAAAATTTCTCAAAATGTTTACACAATTTACCACAGCAAATGGGGTTTGCCAAAAAGGTTTCTTGAAAAAGAAAGAAATAATGCTATAGTTGATTTCCAATTAAAAAAATAAGGCATTATCAGAGACTTTGTCTGATAGGCAAAGTTCTGGAATATACCGCTTTGTTTTCGGTGTTTCCCCTACCGGAAGCAAAGAAAACACCATTGAGAATAAGGAACACAACTTATGACGTCGAAAGCCAAATACATGGATCTTCCTGAGTTTACCGGGAAAGAAAAAGAATATTTTGACGCCCTCATTCAACAGCGGGATGCTGTGATTAACCGCATGAAAAATTATGCTGCCGATGCTCTGGACTCCAACAATGCGGATAAACGCGGCGTAACGACACATATGGCGGATATGGGTAGTGACTACTCCCGTCATGAAATGGAGTTGCAACGACTGACCGCGGAGGGAGATGTCCAGCAATTGATTGAAGACGCGATTCAGCGCCTCATCAACGGCGAATTCGGGAAATGTCAGGATTGCGGGCAGGATATCCCCGAAGCCAGATTGAAAGTGAGACCATACGCGATTTACTGTACCAAGTGCAAGAGCATCCGTGAGAAAAATAATGGATACAACCCCTTCGTCAAGTAACACGGAAGAAAATAGACAGTCGCAAGCAGGTAAATTGATCGCAAAAAGCGACAGCGAACGTCGAGTGATCGGCTATTCGCTGGCGCTTGCTGTTGTTTTGCTCCTTGCCGATCAGGCAAGCAAGTTGGCAGTGGAACACACCTTTCAGTTACGAGAATCAATTCCAATTCTGGGAGATTTTTCCCGACTGACTTACGTAACCAATCCCGGTGCAGCATGGGGAATGCTGGCCGGAAAAATGTATCTTTTGCTGGGGTTGGCTGTTGTCGTTTTTTTCGGTTTGCTTTTCTTTTTTCGGCGGATTGCCGAAGGCTGGATCGAACGGTATTTTGCGGTAATGATGATTCTTTCCGGAATAGTTGGCAACAGTATCGATCGAATCTGGCGGGGCGAAGTGGTTGATTTTCTCGATTTTAATCTGGGCTTTTATCGTTGGCCCACTTTTAATATTGCTGACAGTGCAATTTGTGTCGGCGTGATTCTTTTTCTCCTTTCCTCTCTGTTGCGCAAGGCGCCTTCCCCGCAGCATTCTGGCAAAGAGCCTTCGGAAAAGTGACAAATACCCCACAAATTTTAGTTTTTTTAGGACCAACAGCCAGCGGAAAGACGGCGCTGGCGTTGGAGTGCGCCCGTCGTTTTCATGGCGAGGTCGTGTCCGCTGATTCCATGCAACTTTATCGGGGATTGGACATCGGAACCGCAAAACCATCCCCTGAAGAACAAAAAGAAATTCCCCACCACCTCCTGGGCGTTCTGGACACAGAGATCCGCGCCGATGTATACTGGTTTTGCCGGGAAGCAGAAATGGCAATCGCCCAAATTCGCGCCAGAGGAAAACTCCCAATTATTGCAGGTGGAACCGGCATGTACATACGCGCCCTGCTTTATGGCCTGGATAACCTTCCAGGGGATGCTGCGTTGCGCAAAACTCTCGATGCGCAATACGATTCAAAAGAGGGATATGAGGCGTTGGCACAACGGATGCAGACTTTAGACCCAAAGGCTTTTGAAAAGTTTAAAACTCATAGAAGAAAACTCATCCGCGCTCTGGAAGTGCGGCTGATTTCCGGTAAATCAATTTTGGAATTACAGAAT